>DATEDV010000113.1:0-4204 GCA_035281485.1 Candidatus Limnocylindria bacterium
GATCTCGTGCGGATGCTGCAGCTCGTGCTCGAGCAACCCACGCCGGAGCCGGGCCTCGGCCTCTATCTCGTCGACGCGGGCGTCATCCAGCCGGCCCAGCTCGAGCGCGCGCTCGCGGAGCAGCGTCTGCGTCAGGGCGAGCGCGTCCCGCTCGGCACGATCCTCGTGGAGCTCGGGCTGGCCGCACGGGAGGACGTCGAACGCGCGCTTGCCCGGCAGCGGCGATCGCGGATCGTCGAGTCGCGACCGGCGCGCCGGCAGATACGCCTGATCATCGCGGACGACAATCCGATGGTCCGCGAAGGGCTGCGCAGCGCCATCGGGATGAGCGACGATCTCCTGATCGTCGGTGTCGCCTCCGACGGTCCGGAAGCCGTGCGCCTCGTCGACGCCCTCGATCCGGACGTTCTCGTTCTCGATCACCGCATGCCGGGGCTGCGCGGGCTGGAGGTCACGGCGCGCCTGCGCGAGAGCTCGCCGGACACGGCGATCGTCATGTTCACCCTCGACGAGGGCATCCGCGACGTCGCGCTCAATTCCGGTGTTGCGGCGTTCGTTCCGAAGGACACCCCACTGGCCACGCTCCTTGCCGAGATCCGCCGCGTGGCCCGGCCCGAGCCGCCCGCTGCCGGCCAGCGCACCGCCGCGCGGATCGTCGTCACCGCGCGCGGGGTCTCGCGTGCGCTCGCGCTCGGCCGGCGCCGGCGGACCATCGCGATGATGGGCGCGCTGTTCGTGGGGTACGCCGCGGCGTTCCTCATCGCCGAGCCCACGTTCGGAGCGGCCGCCGCGATCCTCGCGGTCGCTCCGGTCGCGATAGCGGGCGCGCTCTTCGGGCCCGAGCTGGGGATCCTCGCCGGCGTCCTCGCCGCCATCGTGAACCTTCCGCTCTGGGACGCGACCGGTCACGCGATCGGCGAGCCGATCCTCCGCGTCGGAGGCAACGGCCTGGGTGCGCTGGTCCTGATGGGCGTCGGCGCTGGCTTCGGAGCGATGCGTCTGCTACGCGGGCGCTTCGACCCGCACGGTCGGCGTCTCGGCGCGCTGTCCGAGGTCGCGCTCGCACTCGCATCCGGTCCGACGCCCGACGTGCTGCGCCTCCTCGCGGAGGGAGCGCTCGAAGTCGTCCCCGGCGATGCGGCACTCCTCTACGCCGTCGTCCCCACCGGCGGGCTCGAGCTCGTTGCCGCGACGGGCACGGCGGGGACGCTCGTCGGTCGGCGCGAGACGACCGGCGAGCTGGTGCGCGCGCAGACACAGCGTCACGCCTCGATCTCGTGGGATGTCTCGGGTGGGCCGATCGCTCGGGCGGTGCACGACGCGAAGGGCGCGATCATCGTCCCGATCCCGGGCCTCGCCGAAGCCGTCGCGGGCGTCGTCGTCATCGCCACCACCAAGCGGCGCGCCTACGGACAGCCGCACATCCAGGTCCTCTCGAGCTATGCCACGTTCGTCGGCGCGGCGCTGAATACGCCGACCACCACGACCGAGCGCGGTTCGCTGATCACGCAGACTGTCTGAGGTCGCGCGCCGGTCCTAGAGGCCGAGCATCGCTCCGAGCCAGACGATGAGCGCGAAACGGAGGATGCGCGCGGCGAACACGGCGACGAAGAAGACGCGATAGCGCATGCCGATCGCCCCGGCCGCGAGACCCGCGACGTCGAACAGCGGGTTGAGCGGGAACGCGAGAGCGAACAGCAGGAGCCCGGCGAGCCATTTGCGCTCGGCGAGGCGGTGCAGCCGCCGGTAGAGAGGATGCTCCGAGACGAGTCCCTGCTCCGCACGGCCGATGAAGTACGCGACCGACTCGCCGAACACCGACCCGAGCGCGCCCAGCGCGACGACGAGCGCGGGACTGCCGGCGGTCGCGCCGATGTGCGCGATGATCGGGATGTACGGGATGGGGACGGCGACGAGCGCGTTCGCGAGCAGGCTCACCAGGAACGCGCCGATATACGCGAACGACGCGAGCGCGCCGTAGTCGACCGGGGCGAAGTACACCGCGACGTTGAGCGCGACGAAGGCCGCGACCCCGAGCGCCGCGAAGACGATGTGATGCCGGTGTCTGGCGGCGGGGACGCGCGGCCCCGCGGCGACGATCGCGACCCTCCTCAGGCTCCCCAGCTCCACGCTCGGAGCGTAGGCGACCGCGGGCACGGCGTCACGCACATCCGGCGGTTTAGTCGGACCTGAAACGACGACCCTAAACTCGACCTATGGCGACCGCCCCCGCCCTCCCCGGTGGCTTCGAGCTCCCGCTCGAGCCGCGGCTGCCTCGTCTCGGCTCGGTCGACGCCGTGGCGCTCGAGGAGCGCGCGGACGCGCTCTCAAAGCGGTCGATCAAGCGCGAATCCAAGGTCTTCGCGCTCGAGCTGGCCATCCGGATGATGGATCTGACCACGCTCGAAGGCGCCGACACGCCGGGGAAGGTCGCCGCGCTCAGCTCCAAGGGCATCCGCCCGGATCCCACCGACGCGGGCATCCCCTCGGTCGCGGCGATCTGCGTCTACCCCAATCTCGTCCCACAGGCCCTCGAACGGACGAGAGGCACCGACGTGAAGGTCGCCGCGGTAGCGACGGCATTCCCCTCCGGTCAGTCGCCCCTCGAGGTGAAGCTCGAGGAGACGCGCTGGGTCGTCGACGCGGGGGCGCACGAGGTCGACATGGTCATCGACCGCGGCGCGTTCCTGTCGGGTCGCTACGCCCAGGTGTACGACGAGATCGTCCGAGTGAAAGAGATCTGCGGGAACCGCGCGCACCTCAAGGTGATCATCGAGACCGGGGAGCTCGGTACGTACGACAACATCCGGCGCGCGTCGCTGCTGGCGATCGCGGGCGGCGCCGATTTCATCAAGACGTCGACGGGGAAGGCCGCCACCAACGCGACGCTGCCCGTCGCGCTCTGCATGCTCGAGGTCATCCGCGACGTCCATGAGGAGACCGGTCGCGTCGTCGGCATGAAGGTCGCCGGCGGGATCCGCCAGGCGAAGCAGGCGGTGCAGTTCCTCGTCCAGGTGCACGAGACGCTCGGCCTGGCGTGACTCACGCCGGACCGCTATCGGATCGGCGCGTCGACCCTGCTCAACGACGTGCTCATGCAGATCCGCAAGGAGCGCACCGGGCGCTACCAGAACCCGGATTACTTCACCGTTGACTGAGCGCAAGCAGGACGTCGCGCGGCGCGCCGAGAGCGCGCCGATCCCCACCGCGTGGGACTACGCGCCTGCGCCCGAGGCGCGCGACATCGTGAAGATCGAGGATCGCTACGGCCTGTTCATCGGCGGCAAGTTCGTCGAGCCGCTGTCGGGCGAGCGATACCAGACGCTCGACCCGGCGCGCGAGGAGCCGCTGGCGGAGGTGGCGCAGGCGAACAAGGCTGACGTGAACCGCGCCGTGCGCGCCGCGCGCGGCGCATTCGAAGGCGCCTGGTCGAAGCTCAAGCCGAGCGAGCGCGCGAAATATCTGTACCGCATCGCACGCATCCTTCAGGAGCGCTCGCGCGAGTTCGCGGTGCTGGAGTCGCTCAACGGCGGAAAGCCGATCCGGGAGTCGCGCGACGTCGACCTGCCGCTCGCCGCGGCGCACTTCTTCTACTACGCAGGCTGGGCGGACAAGCTCGAGTACGCGTTCCCGGACCGGAAGCCGCGGCCCATCGGCGTCGCCGGCCAGATCATCCCGTGGAACTTCCCGCTGCTGATGCTGGCGTGGAAGATCGCGCCGGCGCTCGCCGCGGGGAACACGGTCGTGCTCAAGCCCGCCGAGACGACGCCGCTCACCGCGCTGCTCTTCTGCGACGTGCTGCGTCAGGCCGAGCTCCCGCCCGGCGTCGTCAACATCGTCACGGGGGACGGCCGCGCCGGCGCCGCGCTCGTCAAGCACGACGGGGTGGACAAGATCGCGTTCACGGGGTCGACCGAGGTCGGCAAGGCGATCCAGCGCGAGCTCGCCGGCACCGGCAAGAAGCTCACGCTCGAGCTCGGCGGCAAGGCGGCGAACATCATCTTCGACGACGCGGCTCTCGATCAGGCCGTGGAGGGGATCGTCAACGGCATCTACTTCAACCAGGGGCACGTCTGCTGCGCAGGGTCGCGGCTGCTCGTCCAGGAGTCGATCTACGAGCCGGTGATCCAGAAGCTGAAGCGGCGGCTCACGACGCTCCGCGTGGGCGACCCGCTCGACAAGAACACCGATGTCGGCGCGATCA
>DATEDV010000114.1:0-3757 GCA_035281485.1 Candidatus Limnocylindria bacterium
GAAGCGTACCCAGCTGCGACCGCGCCGTCCGGCCGCGCTCTCAGCGCGCGAAACGCATCTCGCGGCGGAACTTCTTCCAGTCGGACACGCGCACCGAGAAGAGGGCGTCCACGACGATCGCCACGATCGCGGACGCGAGGATGACGAGCACCGCCCACATGTCGGTGTCGATCGCGAGCGCGTAGATGAGGACGAGGAACGGCACGAGCTTGGTGACGATCGCGCCCGACGCGTGCATCCACGCCCGAGCCCGCGGCGACGCGCGCAGGTACGAGGCGTAATCGACCTTGAAGCCCGGCGGCAGCATCTTCCGGGCGTCGAAGAACCAGTGTGTGAAGTCGATCCCCGCGAACGTGCCGACGGCGAGGTGCGCGAGGCCGTGCGTCGTGACCGCCAGCGCGCCGAGCGCCGCGAGCACGAGAAGCTCTCGCCAGGGATGATCGAGGGCCGGCGCGGCGGCGAGCAGTGCCAGGCCGCCGAACAGACCGATGTCCAGCACGATGACGCCGACACCGATCGGGACCGCGAAGCGGACGCGACGCAGGAAGGTCTCACGGTCGATCGCCCCGATACGCCGCGCGTAACGATCCACCAGATCTCGGCGCCGCTTCACGGCCGCGACCGCGCGCCAGAAGCCGAGCGCGCGCAGGTCCGGCGTGCCACCGGCGGTCAGACCCTGCTCGCACGCCGCGAGCGTCCGCTCGACCGCGGCGTCGTCCACGGCGCCAGCGTACGCTCGCGCTGGAGATCCGTCGCCGGGAGGAGCGTGTGCCCAAGTCGCGAGCCGAGCGGGCCAAGGGACGGAGCAAGACGCCGTCGAAGCGCGCGCTGCGCGGCGCGCAGCAGCTGGCCCGCCAGGATCCGGAGCGCGGCGTGACCAGTCGTGCGCGCAAGAAGAAGCAGGGTGGCGAGAGCGTCGCGGATCCACGGGCCGGCGGCCGACCGGGTCGCGACCGCTCGAAGTGGCGGCCGCCGTCGGAGACGATGAGCGCCCGGCAGAAGAAGGCGGCGCGCGCGAAGCGATAGCGTGGGCGACCGAGCCCCGCGCTGAGCGAGAATCGCGGCATGGCAGTCCCATCGGTCGAGAGGCGCATCGCCGAGCTGCGCGAGCGCATCGAGAAGGCGAACTACGAGTACCACGTGCTCGACACGCCGACGATCGCCGACGAGGCGTACGACGCGCTCATGCGCGAGCTCCGCGCGCTCGAGGAGAAGCACCCCGAGCTCGTCACGCCCGAATCGCCGACCCAGCGCGTCGGCGCGGCGCCGTCGGGACGGTTCGCGCCGGTCGAGCACGCACGCCCGATGCTGTCGCTCTCGAACGCGTTCGACGAGACGGAGCTGCGCGCGTTCGATCAGCGCGTGCGCAGGGGGCTCGGCCGCGAGGACGTCGGCTACGTGTGCGAGCTCAAGATCGACGGCCTCGCCATCAACCTGACGTACGAGGACGGGCGGTTCGTGAGGGGCGCCACGCGCGGTGACGGCTCGGTCGGCGAGGACGTGACGGCGAACCTTCGCACCATCGCATCCGTCCCGCTCACCCTGCGAAGCCGGGTCGCGGGCCGCGTCGATATCCGCGGCGAGGTGTACCTGCCGTCGAAGTCATTCGAGGACACCAACCGGGAGCGCGCCGAGCGCGGCGAGCCGCCGTTCGCCAACCCGCGGAATGCCGCCGCCGGTGCCGTCCGGCAGATCGATCCGAAGGCGACGGCGAAGCGCAACCTCGCGATCTGGTGCTACTCGGCCGCCGGGCTGGACGTCGCGACACAGGGCGCGCTGCTCGAGCGGCTGCGCGAGCTCGGCGTCAGGACGAACCCGCACTGGAAGCAGGTCGCGGGCGTCGAGGAGGCGCTGGCGTTCATCGAGAGCTGGAAGGAGAGGCGGCACGAGCTCGACTACGGCACCGACGGCGTCGTCGTCAAGGTCGATCGCATCGCCGACCAGGAACGGCTCGGCTACGTCGCGAACAATCCGAAGTGGGCCGTCGCTTTCAAGTTCCCGGCGGAGCAGGCGACGACCGCGATCGAGGACATCAAGGTCTACGTCGGGCGCACCGGGGTGCTCACGCCGGTCGCGTGGCTGGCGCCGGTGCTCGTGGGCGGGACGACCGTGAAGCGTGCGACGCTTCACAACCTCGACGAGATCCGCCGCCTGGACGTTCGGGTGGGTGACCGCGTGGTCATCCAGCGTGCGGGCGACGTGATCCCCGAGGTCGTTCGCGTCGAGCACGACGCGCGCGAGCAGACCAAGACGTATTCCGAGTTCACCATGCCCGAGCGCTGTCCCGAATGCGATGGGCCCGTGGAGCACGCCGAGGGCGAGGTCGCATACCGCTGCGCGAATCCGGTGTGTCCCGCGAAGACCGGGCAGCGGATCGGCCACTTCGTCGGTCGTGGCGGCTTCGACATCGAAGGCATGGGGTGGGCTCTCATCACGCAGCTCCAGGAGCGCGGCCTCGTCACGAATCCCGCGGACGTCTTCTTCATCACGAAGGAGCAGCTCCTCGAGCTGGATCGCTTCGCCGAGAAGAGCGCCACGAACATCTACGAGCGCATCCAGAACGCGCGACGGCGGCCGCTGGAGCGCATGCTCAACGCCCTCGGCATCCCGCACGTCGGCTGGACGACGGCGGAGGACCTCGCGCACTGGCTCGCGGCAAAGCTGCCGCCGGAAGCGTCCTTCGGCGACGTGCTGCGCGTGTTACGCGCGACGAGCGCGGAGGAGCTTCAGCAGATCAGCGGCATCGGCGCGGTCGTCGCGCGCAGCATCAGCGAGCACCTCCAGCGTCCGGAGGAGCAGCGGTTCCTCGCGCGGCTCGCCGAGGCGGATCTGCGTCCGATCGTGCCGGCGCCGCGCGCCGCCGCGCCGACGAGCGGCCCGTTCGCCGGGAAGACGGTCGTCTTCACCGGCACGCTGGAGCGCCGCTCGCGCGAAGAAGCGGAGGCACTGGTGCGTTCGCTCGGCGGAAAGACCACCGCTTCCGTCAGCGCGAAAACGGATCTGCTCGTGGCCGGCCCGGGTGCCGGCAGCAAGCTCGATAAGGCACGTCAGTTGGGTGTCAAAGTGGTCGATGAGGCGACCTTCGACGCTATGCTCCGTTAGCCAATAGGGAAGGGGTTCACAGCTACTTGTACCAACCGCAAACACAGACGAGGCCGATGGCGCCCGCCGCATCGCCGTCGGCCCTGCACCCGGAGATGCCGGCGATCCCGCTGCCACCGGAGCCGCAGACGATCGAGCAGACCGGACTCACCCTCGGCTTCCTCGCCGACCTCGCGCTGAAGACGCTCTACCTCCGCGGTCAGATGACGATGGCCGAGCTCGCGAGCGCGCTCGGTCTCGGCATCCAGGGCGTCACCGACAAGATCATGGATTTCCTCAAGGCCGAGCGGCTCGTCGAGATCCGCGGCGGCGCCGGCCTGTCTTCCGCGTCCTACCAGTTCGTGATCGTCGACCGCGGCTCCGAGAAGGCGCAGGAGGCGCTCGCGCGCAGCCAGTACGTCGGCCGGGCACCGGTCCCGCTCGCGACGTACATCGCCGCGGTGCAGCGCCAGTCCATCGCGAACCTGCACGTCACGCCGGAAGAGCTGGCGCGCGCGTTCGCGCACCTCGTGATCCCGCGCGAGACGCTGGCGCAGCTCGGGCCCGCGGTGAACTCGGGTAAGTCGATCTTCCTGTTCGGCCCTCCCGGCAACGGCAAGACCACTATCGCGGAGGTCCTCGTGTCGCTCCTGCGGGGCGAGGTCGTGCTGCCCTA
>DATEDV010000115.1:0-3195 GCA_035281485.1 Candidatus Limnocylindria bacterium
AAGAGCTGCGCGTTGCCGTCCTCGTCGGCGAGCTGCACGGCGATCACCGCGACGTCCGGGGTGATTGCCGGCACCAACACGACCGGTGAGCCGTCGAGGGGCGACGTCGACGTGACGAATGTCGGATTCGCGCGCGCGATGTCGCTGCCGAGGATCGTGCGCGTCGGTATGTACGGCGCACCGAGCGCGCCCGCGAGGAGCGCCTGAGCGATCGTGAAGTTCGTGTGGTCGCGCACCTCGATGCGGCGCGGGATCCCCTGCTCCATGGCGCGCCGGTACGCGTGCGCGAGCCCGGCGGAGACGTTGCCGACCCAGGCCGCGGTCACGCGGCGCACGCAGCCCGCGCCGATGAGCTGGTCGAAGGCGATGTCGGAGATCGGGCCGATGAGCTCGAGGTCGCGGCGGCGCTGCCGGATGAGCTCGTGGGCGAACGCGAACGGGATCGCCGGCTCGAGCGCGCACCCGAGCGCGATCGCTGCGCCGTCGGGGACGAAGCGCGCGACGGCGTCGCCCGTCGTGGTGAGCTTGCTCAACGCGGCTCAGCCACGCCGGCCTAGCGGCCCTTGTACTCGGGCTTCCTCTTCTCGACGAACGCCTTCACACCCTCGCGGGCGTCATCGCTCTTGAAGAGACGGAGCAGCGCCTCGCGCTCGATCGCGAGACCCTGCTCCAGCGAGCGCCCCTGACCCTGGACCGCCGCGAGCTTGATCATCCCCACCGCGAGCGTCGGACCCTGTGCGTACGAGCGCGCGCGCTCGACGGCGCGAGACCGCAGCTCGGCCGCCGGCACGAGCTCGTCCACGATGCCCGCGTCCTTCGCCTCTTGGGGTGAGAGGGTCGTACCTCGGAGCATGAGCTCGAGCGCCCGCTGCCGTCCGATGAGCCGCGGAAGGCGCTGCGTGCCACCGGTCCCCGGCAACAGCCCGAGCGTCACCTCGGGCAGGCCGATCTTGTAGCTGCCCTCGGCCGCGATGCGGAAGTCGCAACAGAGCGCGATCTCGAGCCCGCCACCCAGACAGTGTCCGTTGATCGCGGCGACGACGACCTTGGCGGTGCTCTCGAACTTGCTCATCGCCTCGTTGGCGCACACCACGAACGCGTTCTGTTCGTCGAGCTCGCTCTTGGCGAAGACCGACACGTCCGCGCCCGCCGAGAAGAACTTCTCCGACGCGCTGCGAACGACGATCGCTTTCACGTCGTCGTCCTTCCGCGCGTCCTCGATCGCGGCGTCGAGCTCTTCCATGAACGCGCGGTCGTACGAATTCGCCGGCGGGCGATCGAGAACGATGTGTCCGATCCCGTCCTGCTTCTCGAGTCGCACCGCCATCTCGCCGACCTCCCCTAGGTGCTGCGCGCCATACCTTATAGAGCGGCAGGAGGGCGCGCCTCTCGTTCGTCCAAGCGAACGCGCGGGGCTCCGCAGCCCGGTCCTGCGGATCGAGCGGATCTCTCACTACACTCCGAATCGATCACGGGGAGGTCCTGAGAATGGCCAAGATGCTCATCGGCGGCGAGCTCGTCGACGCCAAGGGCGGCGCGACGATCCCGGTCCGCAATCCCGCGAACGGCGAGGTCGTCGGCGAGATCCCGCGCGGCACGCCGGCCGATGTCGATGCGGCGGTCGAGGCCGCGCGCAAGGCGTTCCCAGCGTGGGCCGCCACGCCGGGCAGCAAGCGGGCGAAGCTCATGCACGAGGCCGCGACCGCGATGCACGCGGTCGTCGACGAGGTCGCCAAGCTGCTCGCCACGGAGCAGGGCAAGCCGCTGGCGCACGCGAAGATCGAGGCGCAGCGCGTCGCCGAGAACCTGGAGTACTTCGCCGGTCTGGCCGACAAGATCCGCGGCGACTACATCCCGCTCGACGATCCCGCGAAGTTCGGCATCACGATCCGCCGTCCAGTCGGCGTCGTCGTTGCGATCACACCCTGGAACTTCCCATTGACCCTGTTCGCCAACAAGCTCTGTCCCGCGCTTGCGACCGGCTGCACGATCGTGCTGAAGCCGGCGTCGACGACGCCGCTCGCGACGCAGCGCGCGATCGAAGCGATCAACTCGGCGGGTTTCCCGCCGGGTGTCATCAACACCGTGCACGGCTCCGGCGGCGAGGTCGGCGACGCCTTGGTGAGCCACCCGAAGATCAACAAGATCGCGTTCACCGGCCAGACCGCGACGGGCAAGCGGATCATGCAGCTCGCGGCGAAGAACGTCACCAGAGTGACGCTCGAGCTCGGCGGGAGCGACGCGATGATCGTCGCCGACGACGCCGACATCCGGCGCGCGACCGCGGCGGCCGCGATCGGACGCTTCTTCAACGCCGGGCAGGCGTGCCTCGCGGTCAAGCGGATCTTCCTCTTCGAGAAGATCGCCGAAGAGTTCATGACCAAGCTCACCGAGCGCGCGCAGAAGGAGTGGAAGATCGGCGAGCAGTTCGCCGCCGACACGAAGATGGGCCCGCTGCACACCGAGCAGCAGCGCGCCGAGGTCGAGGCCCAGGTCGCGGACGCCGTGAAGCGCGGCGCGAAGGTGCTCGCCGGCGGGAAGCGCCCCGAAGGAGCCGAGTACGCGAAGGGCTGGTTCTACCCGGCCACCGTTCTGACCGACGTGCCCGAGGATTCGCGCATGGCGACGGAGGAGGTCTTCGGCCCCGCCGTCCCGCTCTTCATCGTGAAGGATCTGGACGAGGCGATCACGAAGGCGAACTCTTCGATCTACGGGCTCGGCTCGTCGATCTTCACGCGCGACATGGCGAAGGCGCGCAAGGCCGCCGAGCAGCTGGACGCGGGGTACACGTGGGTGAACGACATCCAGGTCGCGTACGACCAGCTGCCGTTCGGCGGCGCGAAGCAGTCGGGCTTCGGCAAGGAGCACGGTATCGAGGCGGTCGAGAGCTACACCGAGAAGAAGTCGGTCGTCCTTGGAAGCGGTTAGCGACGGCACGACGCGCTCGGGCGGAGGGTAGGTGCACCGATGACCACGGAAGCGCAGACGCTCATCGCAGAGGCGGAGGAGCTCGGACTATTCCGGCCGCAGGCGCCCTTCGAGGTGCACTGCTCGAACTGCCACGGACGGCTCGATGGGCGCGGTGACTGCCCGACGTGCGGACTCATCGGTCGCGGCGCGGCCGAGCTCGAGCGCCGCGCGCAGAGCGATCCCGCGGGCGTGAGCAGGCTGCTGTCCACCGCGATCGCGAAGCGC
>DATEDV010000116.1:0-2409 GCA_035281485.1 Candidatus Limnocylindria bacterium
TCCGACGCGCGATCCCCAAGCTCAAGGACTTCGACGACGACACCGTCTACGAGCTGCGGCTCGTGCCGGAATGGCCGCGCGCCGAATCGGGTACGGAGGCAGCAGTCGTCTGAAGGGAGGCGTCCATGGCCTGGTTCGTGCGGCGGTTGCTCAAGCAGATGGTGCTGACCGCAGTCATCGGATTCGTGATCCGCAAGCTCATGTCGTCGGACAACCCGCGCGCGAAGCGGTTCGGCGATGGCGCCAACAAGCTGGTGGGCGGCGTCATCGGCCTGGACGAGCACGCGCGCCCGCGGCCACGGCGGCGCACCAGAGGCGTCGCGAGCACCGCCGCGAAAGCGGCGGCGGGCGGCGCGATGAGCTACTTCTTCGACCCCATCCAGGGGGCCGAGCGGCGCGCGAAGGTCAAGCGCTTCGCCGGTGAGAAGCTGCACCGCAACGGCGATCGTCCGATGCTGCCGTCGGCGAAGACAGCGGGACAGGCACCGGTCCCGACGCCGACCGAGGCGATCGCGCCGGGCGTTCCTTCGTAGCTGCTACCGGCGGAACGCAACGGACAGCGCTCGGCGCGCAGCCTGCTCACGCTGCGCGCCTCGGCGACCGAGCCAGCTCCCGAGCGCGACGCCGCCACCGAACAGGCCGGCCGCCGCGAACGCAGACGGGATCCCGAAGAGCAGCAGCGGACGCCTCGTCCGAAGCTCGTACACGGGCCAGCCCATCGCGCGCGCAGCGCGCTTGAGCTCCGCATCCGGGTTCACCGCGATCGCGTGCCCGACGAGCTCCATCAGCGGCAGGTCGTTGATCGAGTCGGAGTACGCGTACGACTCCGCGAGGTCGATGTCGTGGGTGGCCGCGAGCTTCACGACCGCCGCGGCCTTCGCCTCACCGTGGAGCACACCGTCGGGTGACAGCCGTCCGGTGTAGCGACCCCCCTCGACCTCGGCCCTCGTCCCGAGCGCTCCGGTCATACCGAGGCTGTCTGAGATCAGATCCGCAAGCTCGACCGGCGATGCCGTGCACAGATAGGTCAGATCGCCGGCGGTGCGGTGGTGGTCGATGACGTGCGTGATGCCCTCGTAGACGCGCGGCAGGATGCGCTCCTCCGCGATCTCACGCCCCATCTCTTGCAGCTCGCTCACCGGACGCCCGGCGACGAAGTCGAGCGTGGACGTCCGCGCCCCCTCGACGCCCTTCTCCGACTCCCCGGACAACCGGAACATCAGTTGCCGCCACCCGAAGCGGACGATGTCCCGCACGCGGTAGTAGTCGCGCGCGTACATGCCACGCGCGAGCAGGAACAGCGATGATCCCGGTATCAGGGTCTTGTCGAGATCGAAGAAGGCAGCGCGCTGTCCCATGGATGTTCAATGGTACGGCCGTGGCCGCACAACGCCAGGGAGGCGCCCAATGGACATCGGCAAGGCCCTCGACTTCATCCGCAAGAACCCGCGCGCGATCCTCGCGACGCATCGCAAGGACGGATCCCCGCAGATGTCCCCGATCGTCGTCGCCATCGACGACGACGGCCGGCTGCTCGTCTCGAGCCGCGAACCCGCATACAAGACGAAGAACGTCCGGCGCGACGCGCGCGTGTCGATGTGCCACATGAACGACGGGTTCTTCGGCGAGTGGATCCAGACGGACGGAACCGCTGAGATCGTCTCGCTGCCGGACGCGATGGAGCTGCTCGTCGACTATTACCGCCGGTTGTCCGGCGAGCATCCCGATTGGGACGACTACCGGGCAGCGATGGAGCGCGACAAGCGGCTGATCATCCGCGTGACGATCGAGCGCGCCGGCCCCGACCGGTCGGGGTGATCACGACGGGCACTGCGCTCCGTGCATCGCGCACCGCTGATCACGCGTTGCGCAGCACCTGGAGGAGGACGAGGAGCAGCACCGCGCCCGCCGCGGCGGCGACGACGGCCAGCACGTCGGAGAGCCCGAACGCGTTCACGAGGTACCCGCCGGCCAGAGAACCGACGATGCCGAAGATGAGGAAGGACAGACACCCCCGCACGCGCACGATCCGCCCGCGCGCGAGGATGCTGGCGATCCAGCCGGAGACGAAGCCGACGAGCAGGAACCGGATGAGCTCAGGGTCCATGGGTCACTCAGGATGACCGAAAGCGTTCCAACACTCGACGAACCCTTCTTCACCCCCGGACCCTTGCTCGCGTCCGGACGTGCGGCGGACGTCTACGAGTTCACCGACGGGCTCGTCCTTCGCCGCTACCGCACCGACCACGACTGCGTGTACGAAGCCGCCGTGATGCAGCACGTGAGGGCCCACGGATACCCGGCCCCCGAGGTCGTCGCGGTCGCCGGACGCGATCTCGTGATGGAGCGCGTCGACGGGCCGACGATGCTCCGCGATCTCAGCAGCCACCCCTGGCGTGTCCTCCGGCA
>DATEDV010000117.1:0-12564 GCA_035281485.1 Candidatus Limnocylindria bacterium
GTAGAAGGGCGCGTCGTGATCGCCCGCGCGCGTGCGCGCGAGCGTGAGCGGCTCTCCCTCGATCGGCGCGCGGAAGTCGAGCAGATGACGGAGCGATACCGGATGCGTGCGCTCGAACTCCTCGAGCTTGTCGGCGTACGCGCGGTAGGGCTGCTCGCCGTTCGCGACGTGCCCGGCAGCCTTCCACACGCGCGGGTAGATGCGGAAGACCGGCTCGATGCGCGCGGGCCGGCGCTCGCGGAGCATCGCGCCGCGATCGAAGCCGTCCGCGCCGATGCGCTCCCACGACAGGCCGCGATCGTCGGTGGCGCAGAACGTCGTGATGCCGAGCATCCGCGCGACCTCGGGCGCGACGCCGATCGCGGACAGCTGGCGGCCGTAGCCGCGGATCTCGTGGACCCCGAGCGTCGAGATCACCTTCTCCATGCCCTTGCGCAGCGCCTCCACCAGGTTCGGCAGCGCGTCGGGGTCGCCGAGCGAGAGCGCGTACTCGAGCAGCAGGTACGGATTCACCGCGTCGGCGCCGAGCGCGAGCGCGACCATCAGGTCATGCAGATTGCGCAGGCTGCCCGCGGAGAGGACGAGCGCGCAGTCGCGTCGCAGCGATCCGTTCCGCGACGGCTGCGCGATGAGCGCGCGGTGCGCCGCGGCCACGACGAGCAGCGGATCGAGCCAGGCGCGGCCCTCGCCCACGACGTGGCGGTCCTGGACGACGACGAGCGTGGCGCCGCCGCGCACGCCACGGCAGGCCTGCGCGCCAAGGCGCGCGAGAGCGTCGCGCGGATGCTCCGACCAATCGCGATCGGCCTCGAGGATCACCGGCACGCGGGCGCCGTCGGCGGTGAACTGAGCCACGACGTCCTCGACGATCCAGGTGCCGAGCGTCCGCGCGAGCGCGCGGTGGTCGTCGCCGCGCAGCCCGGTCTCGGGCGCGTGTCCGCCCAGCAGGATGGGCGTGCGCAGCTCGATCCACCGACCTCGGTCGCCACGGCGCGCGGACGCGGCGCGCGGCGACGGGCGCGGGCCGAGCAGCACGCGCGTGGAGAAGTGCTCGATCTCGCGCTCGCGGTCGATCGCGGGATTCGTCACGACGGCGACGGTCTCGTGCAGGTAGTCGGCGAGGTTCGGCCGCGCGGCGGAGAGCGCGGCGAGCGGTCCGTCCCAGCCGAGCGAGCCGATCGGCTCGTTGGCGGTCTGGGCCGCGAACTGCGCCATCTTCAGGTCGTCCGGCTCGAAGCCGAGCGACGCGAACTGATGCTCGCGGCGCTGCGACGGATCGTCGAGCTCGTCGGGCGGGGTCGCGATCTGCCAGCGGGCGACGGGCTCGCGTCGCGCGCCCGGTCGCGTGACCGAGCCAGGTGGATCCTCCGGTCCGCCGCAGACGATCCGCTCGCGCAGTCCCACGGCCGCGATGCCGCGCGTCGCGCGGTCGGCGACGAACGTACGGCGCAGCGCCTCCTGATCGAGGAAACGCCAGCCGGCGTTCGAGCGACGCAGACCGACGCGCTCGCCGGGTCCGAGCGGATACGGATCGCGCACGTAGCGCTCGAGGGGGACGAAGCCGCGCTCGCTCGCGAAGACGTGCTCGTCCTCGGTCTCGACGTGCCACAGCGGACGCAGCCCGAGCGCGTCCACGCCGAAGAGGCACGTGTCGCCGACGCGCGCGAGGAACGCGGCCGGTCCCTGCGCGAACGGACCGAACGCGGCGCGCGCCTGTACGTAGAGATCCTGCAGCTCGGGGGACATGCGCTTCATCTCGTTGACGATCGGCGGGAACAGCAGCTCGATCGCCTCGATGGGCGTGAGCCGCATACCGAGCACCATGCCGCGCAGGATCGCGTCGACGTCCTGTGAGTCGCTCCCGGAACGCGAGAGCGCGATCCGCAGCGCCTTCGCCTCCTCGCGCAGTCGGCCGATCGTGTTGATCTCGCCGTTGTGCGCGAAGGACGCGAACGGCTGCACGCGATCGAAGCTCGTGCTCGTGTTCGTGGCGTAGCGGTTGTGGCCGAAGGCCATCGACGTCGCGAAGCGCGGATCCGCGAGGTCCGCGAAATATCGCGTGAGCTGGTCGCCGCTGCCGCGCAGCTTGTAGACCGCGGTATGACGCGACAGGCTGACGACGGTCGCCGCGGTGAGCCGCTCGATCTCGACCGCGGCCGCGTACAGCGCACGCGACCCCGGACCGTCGCCCGACGGCGTGAGCAGCGCGAGCTGCCAGAAGCGCGGTTCCTCGATACGGCCGCGGGGACCGAGGACGTTGCTGTCGGTGGTCCCCTCTCGCTCGGCGAGGATCTCGATCCCACGACGCGCGAGGCTGCGGCGGACCGTCGCCTGGTCGGCGGTGCTCTCGCTGGGCGGGACGAAGAGATGCCCGATCGCGAAACGACCGCTGCGCACGATCGTCGGTTCGACGCCGGTGGCGCGCAGGATGTTCGCCCAGAGCGCGCGCGGGATGTCCGTGAGCACGCCGGCGCCGTCGCCCTCGCCGTCGACGAGGCCGGAGCGATGCGCGAGCGCGGCCATGCCGTGGAGCGTGCCGTCGAGCACCTCGCGCGACGGCCGGCCGTCCTTGCGGGCGACCGAGACCAGCGCACAGGCATCGCGTTCGTCGCTCAGGCTCCACCTCCTAGAAACAGAAAAGCCTCCCGGTCCTGGGAGGCTTCGTCGTTCCGCATTTCCGCTAACGCACGCGACTCAGCCTCCACCTCCGGCGGCGGTTGCTGCTGCTGCGGACGAGCGGACCGGCATCACTTGCGAGGTTGTAGCCGAAGCGATGGTTGCGGAACAGCGGCGACTGGGTCGCGAAACGGCGTTAGACGCCCGCGCGCCGGGAGGACCTCCACCGCGTCGCCCACGCGGGCGGGCCCCTCGGCCGCGACCACGGTGCAGGTCGCACCGCGCCGTCCTGCCAGCGATGCCCTGAAGGCGACGACATCGGGAACCCCGAGGAGCTCGCCGATGTGCGTGCACGGCTCGGCCGCGCCCGTGACGCGGAGCGTCAGCTCGCCCAGGCGGAGCTCCGTGCCGGATGGGAGGCGGCCGATCTCTGGAAGGCCCGCGGTCGTGATCTGCTCGCGCAGGTCGCCGGGCGCGAGACCGAGCGCATCGTGTGTCGAACGGTCGACGACCACAACGGCGCGCCTGACCCGCTGCGCGTGCGAGTCGCCCTCGATGCCGCCGCCGACGCGGCCGGCGACCTCGGCGACGGCGCGCGGCCGCTCGCCGTGCCGCTCGTGGAGGAAGAGCCCGACGACGCTGGCTTTCACACGCGGAGCGTACCCCGCGGTCCGGACAGCTCGGGAGACCGCACCGCCGATGAGTTCCGCCGGGCTGCGCCGTCTGTTGGTCAAACGGGTCCAAGGAGAGTAGTCATGAGCCCCACGGTGACCGAACCGACGACGCGCACCATCGAGGTCCCGGGCGCGGTCCTGACCTACGACGTCCGGGTGAGCGAGAGCACGACAGAGCCACCGCTCGTGCTGATCGGGTCCCCGATGGGAGCGGCCGGCTTTGGCTCGCTCGCCGACCACTTCCCGGACCGCACCATCGTCACCTACGACCCGCGCGGGGCCGAGCGCAGCCGCCGCACCGACGGTGGCATCCGGTCCACACCGGAGGAGCACGCCGACGACGTCCACCGGATCATCGCGGCGGTCGGCGGCGGACCGGTGGACCTCTTCGCCAGCAGCGGCGGCGCGGTCAACGCGCTCGCGCTCGTCGCCCGCCATCCGAACGACGTGCGCACGCTCGTTGCCCACGAGCCGCCGGCCGCCGCGATGCTGCCGGATCGCGAGTACGCCCTCGCCGCGTGCCGCGACATCCACGAGACATATCTGCGCAGCGGCATGGGGCCCGGGATGGCGAAGTTCATCGCCATCGTGATGCACCAGGGACCGATCGCCGCCGAGTATCTCGCTCAGCCGGATCCCGACCCGCGGATGTTCGGGTTGCCGACCGAGGATGACGGCTCACGCGACGACGTCCTCCTGGCGCAGAACATGATCGCGGGCACGCACTACGAGCCGGACATCGAGGCGCTTCGCGCGTCCCCGACGCGCATCGTCCTCGCGGCGGGCATCGAGTCGGAGGGCACGCTCGCCAACCGCGGCGCCCATGCCGTCGCCAGCGCGCTCGGAATGAAGGCGGTCCCATTCCCCAGCCATCACGGCGGATTCCTCGGCGGCGAATATGGCCAGTCGGGTGAGCCGGAGGCATTCGCGGCGAGGCTGCGGGAGGTGCTGGCCGCCAGGAGCTGAGGACGACCGCGACGACGGCTAGAGCGCTCGGCGTACGACGGCGCTGTTCTCGTCCTTCTCCACGATGTCGAAGCCGGCCTTCACGTACATCGAGAGCGGCCCGACGTAATTCATCTGCGGCCAACGCGCCGGGTCGACCTCGCCGAGGATCGGGTATGCCTCGGCGGCCGTCATACCGCGCTTACGCAGATGTTCGAGCGCCGCCTCGAGAAGCGCGGTCGCGACGCCCTGGCGGCGCTGATCCGGCGCGACGACGAAGCAGACGATCGCGCCGACGTTCGGATCCTTCGCTCCCGGGACGTTGAGCAGCTCCGTCTTCGGCGCGGCGTGACACCAGCCGACGACGCGGCCGAGCCGGTACGCGACGAGGCCGTTCGCCTTCGCCGAAAGGATCAGCTCGCTGCGATCCGCGCGGTTCTGCTCCTTCGTGCGCGAGTCGTAGTCGGCGACGAGCCTTTCCATACAGAAGCACTTGGACCAGTTCGGATTGTCCGCGTACGCGACCATGTCGAAGTAGTGGAGCACCGCGTCATGCTGGTCGGGCGTGACGGCGCGGACCGTGACGTCGGCCTTCACGCTTCGACCGCCACGGTATCCCCGACGCGAACGGCCCCGGCCCGCTCGACGCGCGCCCACACGCCGAACGCGAGCGGCTCGGTGGTCGCGGCTTCGCGCCGATACCGTGCGAGCAGATGCAGGGTGTCGAGGTCCGGGTCCGCGGTCTCGGGATCGCGCGTGGTCGTGACGCAGCGGCCGACGTTGCCCGCGGGGACCACGACCGCGTCGCCGACGGCGACACGGCGTCCGATCCACTCGTCCTCCTCGTGCGCCTTCGCGCCGGCGACACCGAACAGCATGCGAAAGCGTCTGGGGTCCACCGGCTCGCTGCTCTGCGCCTCCTCCTGAAGACGCTCGAGCGACGCGACGGACAGCAGCGTCGCGCCGGCGGCACTGCCAGCCCGGTCGTGACCGTTCCCCGGCGAGTCGAAGCGGACAAGGCGGAGCTCACGACCGAATTCCGCGCTCAGCGCCGCGGCCCACGGTCCCTGGACGATCCGTCCCGCAGCGACGTGGCCGCCGTAGATGGCGACGTTCGTGGGCTCCCCAAGTCGGACGTCACCGCTGACGACGTCGCCGCTCGGCAGGCGCAGCTCGAGACGATCGCTCGCCGGTTCGAAGCGCGGGACGATGGTGGTGATCGGCGCGAACCGCTTGCCATTCAACACGCGATCGGTCTCGACATCGACGATGCAGAAGCGGCGATCGTCATCGACGCCGTGCGGGCCCAGCTCGACGCTGTCGCGCTCCTCGATGCGCAGACCCTTGACCGGCGCGACGTGGATCCAGGCGACCCTCATCGAGCCAGTCTTCCACACTGGTCGCATGCCGACGGTCTGGTCCATCGGTCACGGCACGCGTTCGGTCGACGAGCTCATCGAGACGCTGCAGCAGGCGGCCATCGCGACGCTCGCCGACGTGCGGAGCGCACCGGGATCGCGCCGTCATCCGCAGTTCGGCCAGAGCGCGCTGGCGTCCTCTCTCGCGTTGGCCGGGATCGAGTACGTGCATCTCCGCGGCCTCGGCGGACGGCGCGCCGCGGCCGTGGACTCGCCGCACGTCGGGCTGAAGGTCGACGCCTTCCGCGGCTACGCCGACCACATGACGAGCGAGGAGTTCGCGGCGGACTACGCGCGCCTCGCCGCGACGGCGCGCGAGAAGCCCACCGCATTCATGTGCGCGGAGACACTGTGGTGGCGCTGCCATCGCCGGATGCTCGCCGACCGCCTTGCCGCCGACGGCTGGGACGTCGTGCACCTGCTCGGCCCTGGCAAGAGCGAGCCGCATCGGATGTGGGACATCGCGCGCGTCACACCGGACGGCACGCTGGTCTACGACGGCGGAGCGATACCGTTGCGCTGATGGATGGCCGCCTCGTGATCGTCGCCGGCGCGCCCGGCGCCGGCAAGACGACGCTCGCGCACGAGCTCGGCGGCGCGCTCGCGCTGCCGGTGATCACGAAGGACGACGTGAAGGAGGCGCTCGCGGAGCCGTTCGCGACCGGCGACCGCGAATGGTCGAAGCGGCTCGGCGCGGCCGCGTACAGCGTGTATTTCGTCGTGGCCGAGCGCATCCTGGCCTCCGGTCATGGTCTGGTGCTCGACAGCAACTTCCGGCGCGGCATCTCCGAGGAGCCGCTGCGACGGCTGGCCGCACTGGCGCCGACGGCCGTGATCGTGTGCCGCACGCCGAAGGCGCGCGCGCGTTACGCCGAGCGCGCGGCGCGCGGCAGGCACCGCGTGCACATCGACGGCGCGGTGCTCGAAGAGTGGGACGGCGACGACGCGGTCTTCCAGATCGACATCGGCACGCCGCGGCTCGTCGTGGATACGACCGAGGGCTACGCGCCGAGTCTCCACGACATCGCAGCGTTCGCGCGCGGCGCGGCGGTGCGCTCGGCATGAAGCGCGAGTGGCCGCCGGACTGGACCGAACGCGTGCGCGGCAAGGACTGCCCGATGTGCGCCGACGGACGGGCGGACGTCGCGCACGGGAGCGCGCGCGTCTTCGCCGGCCGCGTCTCGGATGCGTACCTCGTCCGCAACGACGTGGGGCAGCGCGGCTACACCGTCGTGATCTGGCGCGGCCGCCACGTCGCCGACCCGACGGAGCTCGACGCGGACGAGGCGAGCGCGTACTTCGCCGAGGTCCTCCGCGTGGGCCGCGCCGTCGAGCGCCACTACCGCCCGATCAAGATGAACTTCGAGATGCTCGGCAACTCGCTCCCGCACCTGCACACCCACGTCGTGCCGCGCTATCTCGACGACGGCGAGCCCGGTCACCCCGCGCACTTCATGCGCGCCGACCTCAAGGACGAGCCGCAGATCGACGAGCAGGCATACACACGCGACCTGGCGGCGCTTCGCGAATTGCTACGCGAATAGGACGACCGGAGGAGACAGCGACCGCATACTCGCCGGCGTGAGGAGGGCCGCGCTCGCGCTCGCGGGCGTGCTGTTGCTGCCGCTCGGCGTTCCGCGACCGGCGTCCGCCGCGACGACGCCGCCGACGGCCGCCCTACCGTCCGCGACGACCGCGGCACCGTGCGGGACGCCCGGTGTGCCGACCACCACGATCTTCCTGCCGAACATCACGAAGATGCTCGGCGGGCCCAACGGTTGGGTCACGCCGTTCATCGTGCAGAACGTCGGCACGAAGAAGGCGAGCCTCGAGGTCTCGTTCTACCGCTTCACCGACGGCGCCCTCGTCACCTGCCGCAGGATCGACGATCTCGCGCCGGGGACGAGCTTCGCGGACTTCCCGAACAACGACGAGGACCTGCCGGCCGACGCGCAGTTCGCGGTCGTGGTGAAGTCGTTCGGCTCGGAGGTCGTCTCGGTCGTCAACGAGCACCAGGCTCTGATGACGCCGCAGCGCGCCGAGGCGCTCTCGTACAACGGGCTGACGACCGGCGCGACGACCGTGTACCTGCCCTTCATCGCGAAGCCTGAGCCGGGGCCGTGCACCGCGGTGCCGCAGACCGAGGTGACGTGCAACGCGCGCTGGCTCACCACGTTCGTGATGCAGAACTTCGGCGCGACGAACGCCATCGTGACCGCGCGCTTCACCAGCTACGACGGCGGATCGACGGCGACGCTGTCGCGCGCCATCGCGCCCGGCCGCTCGCGCTTCATCGATCCGTCGGTGGAGCCGGAGCTCCGGGCGGGCCGCTACTTCTCGGTCGTGCTGACGTCGACACAGCCGATCGGCGTGATCGTCAACGCGCACGACGACGCTCCGACCACGACCGCGCCGCGCGGCTTCAGCTACAACGGCATCGCGCAGCCCACCTTCGGCGACGCGTTCCTCCCGTACGTGCGCCGCGTCGGCGTGGCGGCACGGACGTATGGCAGCGGCGTGCTCGTGCAGAACGCCGGCGCGGGCAACGTGACGCCGACGCTCACCTTCCACCGCCTCGGGGGCGGAAGCCAGGTCAGCTTCAATGCGCCCGCGCCGATCAAGCCCGGCGCGACGTGGTATTTCGATCCGGAGACGCAGCCGCTGCTGGCGGTCGGCGAGTACTCGCTCGTCGCGAGCGGAGGTGCGCTCGCCGTGCTCGACGCCACGCTCACCGAGGGAACGGCGATGGGCTACATCGCGATGAGCGGGCAGGGCAACCGCGCGTACCTGCCGAACGTGACGCGGACGCTGGGCGGCCCACAGGGCTGGACCACGCCGATCGTCCTCCAGTCCACCGGCGCGACGAGCGCGACGCTGCGCTGGTACCGCTTCTCCGATGGCGCGCTGGTCACGCGTCAGACCGTCGGCCCGCTCACGCGCGGCGCCGCGATCCGCGTCGATCCGCGGAGCATCGCGGCGCTCGCGGACCACACGCAGTACGGCGTCGTCGTCGACGCGAAGGGCGGGAACCTCGCGGCGGTCGTCACCGAGCTGAACTTCGAGGGCGGCGACGGGATGATGATCTACGAGGGTTTCCCCGCGACCGTCGATCCGGTGCCGGCGCCGACCGCGCTCACGGTGACACCGAGCAGCCTGCGCATCGGCACGGACGAATCGGTCCCGCTGGTGGCGACCGTGAAGGATCAGTTCGACGAGGCGATGCCGCAGTACGCGCCGACCTGGAGGGTCGTGCCCGAGGGCCTCGGCACGGTGAGTCTGCTGAGCAGGTTCACCGCCGCCGCGTCGGGCGGCATCGGAACGATCACCGCGACCGCGGGTCCCGTGTCGGAGACCATCCCCGTCGCGGTCGTCGCACCGACCCCGGCGACGGTCGGCGGACTTTCGTTCCTCGTGCGCACCACCGGAGCCGCCGACGTCTACGCCGAGACGACCGTGACCCGCTCCGACGCCGCCGCGATCAACATCCAGATCGACGCGGACGTCCGGCGCGTGGAGCAGGACTACGCGCGGAGCTTCGCGGGCCGGCCGCAGGTCTACGTCCTGGGCACGGACGCGAGCTACCGCACGGCGCAGACGGCGATCCTCGGGATCCCGCCGATCTTCGTGTCCGCGCCCGATGCGCCGAGCGAATTCGAGAGCGCCGGCGTGTATTACGCCGGAAAGGTCGCGATGCACTGGGGCCGGTCGCGCGACACGAAGCCGCTCACCGTCGGGCGGCACGAGCTGACGCACATGATCATCGACGAGATCACCGGCGACGACAGTCTGGTCCCGGCCTGGCTCAACGAGGGCTCCGCGCGGCGCGAGGAATTCTCGATCGCCGGCTCGGAGTGGTGGCGCATCGTGAACCGCTATCGCGCCCTCTCGATGGCCGCGAACTCACGGCTCTTCACGACGGACGAGCTCTCGTCGCAGGCGAGCTGGAACGACCGCGAGGGCCTCGCCTCGGTCTATCAGTACGCGGAGGCGCAGCAGATCGTGCAGCTGCTCTACGACGAGCTCGGCGGTCTCGGCGTGCACGAGATCCTGCGGCTCATCGGGACGGGCCTCACCTTCGAGGAGGCCTACCAGCTGCAGCCGCGACGCATCGCGTCCAGCTTCGGCGCGTCGGTCGCGGGGCGCCTGCAGTCGCAGGCGCGGTCGGCGGGGACGGTGCCCTCACCCGCGCCGCCCGGCATCGACTTCGCCCCGGACAGCAGCGAGGGCACCGGCGCGAACGGTCCGACGTTCATCCTCTGGGGCTTCGCGCCGAGCTCGACGGTGACGCTCTCGATCAGCGGCGCGGCGACCGGCTTCACCAACGCCAACCGGCTCCAGACCGTCGATGAGTACGGCGTGTACTGGAACCGACTCGGGACGTCGTGGCCACCGGACACGTACACGTTCACCGTCACGACGAACACCGGGCAGACCGTCACGCGGACCGTGA
Organism: Candidatus Limnocylindria bacterium; assembly: GCA_035281485.1. GTDB lineage: Bacteria > Chloroflexota > Limnocylindria > P2-11E > P2-11E > CF-39. The sequence continues at coordinate 10,104 of DATEDV010000117.1, forward strand.
CGAAGGCGCAATAACTAGATCAGCGCCTGCCCGCCGTCCTCGCCGCGCAGACCGTACCCGATGAGTCGGTCGACGCTGATGTGCAGCAGCCAGCCGAGGAGCGGCCACGGATCTGCCGCGAGGAGCAGCAGCAGCGCCGCGCCCAGCGCCAGGGGCAGCGTGAAGTTGTGCCAGAGGTTGTACAGCCACACGCCGCGCGGCGGGAGGTATCCCTTCGCCGGCGGGCGCCCGAAGAAGAAGGCCGGTACGTAGCCGAAGAGGTCGGGGGCGAGGAGCCAGAACCAGAACCATCCCGTGATGTGGTCGCGCTGCCAGACCGCGGCGCCGACGAGCAGCAGCGACAGCGCGAGGTATTCGCTGTGGTGAACGACGCGTGGTGAACTATTCACCACCCGCGGTGAATGATTCACCGTGGCTCCTCCGAGATGAACGCGCGCAGCTTCGCCGACGCGAGCCCGCGGTGCGATAGGCGGTGCTTCTCCTCGGCCGGCAGCTCCGCCATCGTGCGGCCATCGCCTGCGATCACGAAGAGCGGGTCGTAGCCGAAACCCTGCTCGCCGCGCGGCGCGTGCGCGATCTCGCCGCGCACCTCGCCATCGAAGAGCTCGACCCGGCCGTCGGGCCATGCGAGCGCGGTCGCGCAGACGAACCGCGCGCCGCGCGCCTCCACGCCCTCGAGGAGCGCCAGCAGACGCGTGTTGCGCTCCGCGGCGCTGGCGTCGTCGCCGAAGAAACGCCGGCTGCGAAGGCCCGGCGCGCCGTGCAGCGCATCGACCTCGAGCCCCGAGTCGTCGGCGACGGTGCGCAGCCCGCTCGCGGCCGCGTACGCGCGCGCCTTGTGCGATGCGTTCTCGGCGAACGTCCTGCCGGTCTCCTCGGGCTCGGGCGGGGCCGGGTCGAGATCGCTCGGCGCGACGAGCTCGAGGTCCAAGCCTGCGAGGAGCTCGCGGTACTCGCGCTGCTTCCCGGGATTGCCGCTCCCGATGAGCAGCCGCTCCGTCACCGCAGCGCGGCGCGCTGCGCCTCGATGAGCTTGCCGATGCCCCTGAGCGCGAGATCCAGGACGGCGTCGAAGTCGGCCTTGGAGAACGTCCGGCCTTCGGCGGTGCCCTGCACCTCGATGAGCCGGCCCTCGGAGTTGGCGACGACGTTGACGTCGGCGTCGGCGATCGAGTCCTCGGCGTACGCCAGGTCGAGCATGAGCTCGCCGCGCACGAAGCCGGCGGAGACCGCCGCGACGTTGCCGACGATCGGCGACGGGGTGAGCTTGCGCACGGCGTGCGCGAGCGCGACGTAGCCGCCGGTGATCGCCGCGGTCCGCGTACCGCCGTCGCCCTGGATGACCTCGCAGTCGACGATCACGCTGCGCGGACCGAGCGCCTTCAGATCGACCGCGGTGCGCAGCGCTCGCCCCACGAGCCGCTGGATCTCGAAGGTCCGTCCGCCGGGTCGCCCGGCGATGCTCTCGCGCTGGCTGCGCTCGGGCGTCGAGCGCGGCAGCATCGCGTACTCCGCCGTCACCCAGCCGGTGCCCTTTCCCTCGAGGTGGCGCGGCACGCTCTCCTGCAGCGTCGCCAGGCACAGCACCTGCGTGTCCCCGAACGAGATCCGCGCCGACCCCTCCGCGAACTTCGACACGCCGACCTCGATGCCGATCGGACGGAGCGCGTCGTTCGCGCGCCCGTCGGGACGCTTGAAGGGGCTCACTGCGTCGTCGCGTCCCAGAGGCTGCGCATCTCGTCGGCAGAGTACGACTCCAGCGGGCGACCGTCGGCGCGGGCACGGGCCTCGAGCCGCGCGACGTGCGCGACGAAGCGTTCGTTCGCCTCGCGCAGGGCGGTCTCGGCGTCGAACCCTCTCTCGCGCGCGACCGCGACGACATCGAAGAGCAGCTCGCCGAGGAACGAGGCGTCGTCGATGTCGAGCGGGAGGTCGATGCGCTCGTGCGTGAGCCCGACGCGTGCCGCACGCTCCTGGAGCCGCTCCGCCGCGAACAGCGCCGGGAGGTCCTTCGGAATGCCGGCGGTGATGCTCTCCTCGCTCTTGCCGCCGGCTTCGCGCTCCTCGCGCTTGATGCGCTCCCACTGCTTCAGCAGGTCGTCGGTGACCTGCGTCCCGGCGAAGACGTGTGGATGGCGCCGGATGAGCTTGTCGTTGAGGCGCGCGGCGACGTCGCCGAGGTCGAAAGCGCCCTCCTCGTACGCGAGCTGCGCGTGCAGCGCGATCTGCAGCAGAAGGTCGCCGAGCTCGTCGCGCAGCCGCGGCAGATCACCCGAGTCGATCGCTTCGAGGGTCTCGTACGCTTCTTCGAGCAGATGCGGCCGAAGGCTCGCGTGCGTCTGCTGGCGGTCCCAGGGGCAGCCGTTCGGTGCGCGCAGACGCTCCGCGATGCGCATGCTCGCGGCAACGGAGGCGAGATCGACGTACGGATCCACCGGCGGGAACAGGACGAACCGCGCAC
>DATEDV010000118.1:0-2437 GCA_035281485.1 Candidatus Limnocylindria bacterium
GGAGATCGGTGACGGCACGCCGGTCCACCTCGTCATCCCGACGAAGTCCCCGTGGGTCCCGCTGCGCATCCTCGGCCTCGGCAAGACCGGCGAGCAGCGCGTCGACGCCGACGTGTACCTCCTCACCGACGCGAAGCCGCAGATGCTCCCGGTGCCGATCGGCGCGAACGGGATGTTCATCGACCACAGCGCCGCCGCGACCGACTCGCTCCTGAACGACCTGCGCTCGGACAAGGGCATGGAGTGGGTCCCGCAGAGCGGCTGGCTCACGAAGGTCGTCGTGAACGCGTCCGCCGGGCAGCTGAAGTACGACCTCGCGATCTCCGCGACCGCGACCGCACCGTCGCCCGTGGCAGCCGGCCTCGAGGCGCCGCGCAGCGCTCCGTTCCGCGATCAGACCTCCGAGGTGATGGGCTTCGCGCTCGTCGCGATGGCGCTCGTCGCGCTCGGCGGCGTGATGCTCCTCCGCACCGCGACCACGAGCTCGGTGGTCAAGTGAAGCGCATTGTCCTCACGGTCCTGGGCATGGCGCTCGCCGCATCAGCGGCGAGCGCCTGTGTCCCGGCGGACGCGTCGACACCGCTCGTCGTCCACATCCGCATCCACTACTCGAAGTTCGAGCCGGCGGCCATCGACGTCCCGGCCGGCGTGCCGGTCACCTTCGTCATCAGGAACGACGACCCGATCGATCATGAGTGGCTCATCGGCGACGCGTCATTCCATGCGCGTCACCGGACCGGCGGCGAGGCCGCGCACGGCGACCGCGTCGACGAGGTGTCGCTGCCGTCGAACGCGACGAAGTCAACGACGCTCACGCTCTCGAACGGCGCGCACGTCTTCATCTGCCATTTCCCGCTCCACGAGCGGTACGGCATGATCGGGATCGTGAACGCGCGCTAGTTAACCGACGAGCGCCTTCGCGCCGGTCCTCGGCTCGTGCGCGCTGACCCCACCGACGAGACCGGAGCGCGTGAGAAGGACCTCCATCTGCTCGCCACCCGTCTCACTCCACCGGTGCCCTTCAGCGCGCGCATCGAACGCGCAGAACGCCCAATGCCCATCGTGGATCGTGAGCTTGTCCGGGTGCAGGAGACTCGGCTGGTGCTCAGGCGCGACGCACTCGTACGCGATCAGCTTCACTCCCATGACGCTCCCCCTCGCTCCTAGCGACCCGATCGGCGGGTCGGTTCCCTGGCGCCCCGTGACCCGAGGTCAGTAGAGCCGCGACGAGCCCATTCGGTCATTGCCATGCGTCATCCCCGCCCGGTCAGTCGGGCGCCGGACGGAAGCGGTACCCCTTCCCCGGCACCGTCTCGATGTGCCGCGGCGCTCGCCAGTCGTCACCGAGCTTCACGCGCAGCTCGCGGATGTGCCGGTCCACGACGTTGCTCTCGATCTGGAAGTCCGCGCCCCAGATGGTCCCGAGGAGCGCTTCGCGCGAGAGGACCTCGCCGGAGTTCGCCGCGAGGATGTAGAGGAGCGTCTGCTGTATCGGTGTGAGGTCGAGCCGAGGGCCGCCGTTCATCTTCACAGTCTGCGCGAAGAGATCGACTTCGAGCCCGCCACCGATCTTGATCTGCGGGACCATCGCCGCGGTCGTGCCCTGCGTCCGTCGCAGGAGCGCATAGGGGCGGGCGACGATCTCGTCGAGGGTGAAGGGCACCTCGACGATGTCGTCGGCGCCGCGCCCGAACGCGCGCAGCTTCACGCTCGTATCGCGGCGTCGCGTGAAGGCAAGGATCGGGACCCTCACGTCGTCGCCGCGGATCACATCGATAAGGTCGTCGTGGTGGTCGATGTCGATGAGGACGAGATCGGGCTGCCATTCTCGGAGCAGCCGGCGCGCTTGCGCCTGGTCGGTCGTGTGCTCGGCGGCGTAGCTCGAGTGCCGGAGCGTGACGGCGACCAGGTTCGCGAGCGGACGACTGACGAGCAGCAGGGCCTTCAGCTGACGATCTGTGGGCGGGTCATGACGGAGCGAAACGGTGATCGGAGATTCAGCCACCGAGAGAGCATCCCCCCCAGCATCATGAGCGGCAGTCATCGTGCGAGTATGTACGAAAGTAGCCATGCCACCGCTTCGACTGACACCGCGCGAAGAACAGGTCCTCCGCCACGTGCGCTTGGGGCGGTCGAACAAGGAGATCGCCGACGACCTCGGCGTCGGCGAGCAGGCCGTGAAGGCGCTCGTCAGCCGGCTGCTCATGAAATTCGGGGTGCCGAATCGAACCACGCTCGCATCCGAGGCCGATCGCGCTCTCCATCCGAGCGGCGTGACCCAGGGCCTGCGTGACGCGCTCTCGCGGAGTCGAGATCTGCGGGATCAGAACCGCGAGCTCATGTCGGCGATGCGCCGCGAGCTTCGCGGGTTCCGCGAGCTGCGGACAAAGATCAGGAGGCAGGGCAACGGTGGCAACGGGCGCCGGGAGACCTAGGA
>DATEDV010000119.1:0-3626 GCA_035281485.1 Candidatus Limnocylindria bacterium
GGCTGCGACGCAGGCTCGCGACCGCCGCACGCTCGCGCGCGCGATCGTTACCGACGTGGGCTGCTTGCGAGGCTGCTTTCGTCGCTCTCGTGAAGCATGAGCTGCGTGCGACCACCGCTGGGTCGTGAACGCACCGTCTCGATCGCCGTCGGGTCGATCCGCGCCCATTCATGTCCATCGCTACCGCCGCCGGCGCAGAACGCCCAGGCGCGCTGCTCCAACGTGATCGCCGGGTCGCTATGACTCGCGTGGTCCGCGATGCATACGAACTCGATCAGCGCCGCCATTCCCCGAACCTCCCGCTGTACCCCTGCCGGTCATGCTCCGCCCGCAGCGGCGCGGCGTCTTGACGCTGCGTAATCGTGACGGAATGCTTCGCGAGTCAAACGAATGCGCCGCGCCTTAAATAGTTTGGGTCGGCTCCGGCGTTTCATCGGAGACGAGGCGCGCACGCGCGTTGCCAGCTGGGGAGCGCAGTGTTTCGACGGCGGTGGGGTCGATGCGCGTCCAGTGGTGACCGTCCGCGGCGCCCCAGGAGCAGTACGCCCACGAGCCCCGTTCGAGCGTGACCGACGGTTCCTCGCGACGGTCGTGTTGTGCGGTGCACACGTACTCGATCAACGCGGCCATCAGGACCTCCTGTGGAACAGGGACTGTCTGACGGCACCGGAGTTTCGCAGAGCTCAAGCAGGCAGACAAGCGTTTTAGCGCCCGCGAAAGCTCGGCATGCGCGGTGCAAATGGCGGAGCGAGTGCAGGCCGTGCTCGAGCTCATCGCGGCGCGCGTCGACGGCGACCAGCTCCGTTTCATGGTCGCGCGCCGGGCCTGCCCGTCCGGCATCGACCCCGACGACATCGCGGCGGAAGGGATGGAGGCGCTCTTTCCGGGACTGGCGGCCGAGAGCGTGGTGCTGCACTCGACAAGCTGGCGCTACGAGAACGGCCTCCTCACGCTCACCTACCTCGGCTACTCCGATCAGCTGTCGCCCGGTGCGCTGCCGCTCACGCTCCCACAGGACGCCAAGCCGAACGGCGACGACGCGAGCTCCGTGGTCGCGCACGCGATCCGCCACCTCGCGTTCCTGACGCGTACCGAGCCCGAGAAATACGCGACGCCCCTGTCGGCCGAGACGCTGGCGTTCCTCCGGAGCATCCAGCCCGACGTCGCCGGCCGGATACATCATCAGGAGCACGCGGCCTAGCCGCCGAGCACGCGTCCGGTCAGCGCGCGCGACGACGCTGGTGCGCGACGAACTCCAAGAGATCCGCTTTGGTGATGATCGAGACCGGCCGGTCATCCGACGCCGCGAGCAGCGCGGGCGCGCCGGCCGAGAGCTCCGAGTACAGACGCTCGATGTCCTCGTTCGCCTGCACGATCGGGAACGGCGCCTCCATGACCCGCTCGACGCGCTCGTCGACCAGCGCGGGCTCGCGGAAGACGCGGTCGAGCATCGTCGTCTCCTGCACGCTGCCGACGATGTCGGTCACGAACGCGGCTTCGCCATTCGCGACGACGGGGATCTGCGAGATGCCGTAGCGCTGCATCGTGTCGATGGCGGAGCGCACGCTCTGCCCCTTCGACACGACGATGAGGCCGGGCGTGCCCATGCGATCGCGCACGACGTCCAGGACCGTCGCGTGCACCGGATAGCGCTCGAGATAGCCGTTCTGCCGCATCCACTCGTCGTTGTAGATCTTGGAGAGATAGGAGCGTCCGGAGTCGGCGAAGAGGACGAGGACCATCGCGCTCTCGTCCAGCTCCTTCGCCACCTCGAGCGCGGCGAACATGGCCGTGCCCGATGAGCCGCCGACCAGGATGCCCTCCTCGCGCGTGAGCCGGCGCGCTGTGAGGAACGAGTCACGATCGGACACGCGGATCCAGCGGTCGACGAGCTTTGGGTCGAAGGTGCCGGGATAGAAGTCCTCGCCGATGCCCTCCACCTTGTACGGATGGATGTCGCCCGTGTAGAGCGAGCCCTGCGGATCCGCGCCGATGATCTGGACGTCCGCCTTGCGCTCTTTGAGATAGCGGCCGGCGCCGCTGACCGTCCCGCCGGTACCGATGCCCAACACGACGTGCGTCACCTTGCCGTCGGTCTGCTCCCAGATCTCGGGCCCGGTGGTGTTGTAGTGCGCCTCAGGGTTCATCGGGTTGTAGTACTGATTCGGGAGGAATCCACCCGGCGTCTCCTTGGCGATGCGCTCGGCCACCTTGTAGTAGGACTCGGGGGACTCCGGCGGCACCGCGGTCGGACAGACGACGACCTCCGCGCCGAACGCCCGGAGCAGATCACGCTTCTCCTGGCTCTGCTTGTCGGCCATCGTGCACACGACGCGGTAGCCCTTGATCGCCGCCGCCATCGCGAGACCGACGCCGGTGTTGCCGCTCGTCGGCTCGACGATGGTCCCTCCGGGCCTCAGCAGACCGCGGCGCTCGGCGTCCTCGATCATCCGAAGGCCGATGCGGTCTTTGACCGAGCCGCCGGGATTGAGATGCTCGAGCTTGCCGACGAGGGTCGGCTTCAGACCCCGGCCGATGCGAGAGAGTCGGACGAGCGGCGTGTTGCCGACGAGCGCGAGGATGTCCGGGGCGAGATCCACTGACCGTGATGGTAGGTCGTATGCCCGCCGGGTCGGTCTGCGGTAAGGTCGAGCCATGGCGTCGGTCGCGACACAGGACAGTCTCGTCCGGGAGCTCTTTGTCCGCGTACCGCCGGAGCGAGCGTTCGCGGCTTTCATCAACCTCGGCCGCTGGTGGCCGCGCGAATACACCTGGTCGCAGGACGTGCTCCAGACGATCGGCATCGAGCCACGGCTGAACGGCGCGTGCTTCGAGCGCGGACCGCACGGCTTCGAGTGCGATTGGGGACGCGTGATCGTGTGGGAGCCGCCGGGACGCATCGTCTTCACCTGGCAGATCGCGTTCGATCGCACACCCGAGCCGGACCCCTCCAAGGCGAGCGAGGTCGAAGTGCGCTTCACCGAGGAGGCGCTTGGGACACGGGTGGTCCTCGAGCACCGCGCGTTCTCCCGTCACGGCGAGAAGGCCGCGGCCTACCGGCAGGGGATGGACTCGGGCGACGGCTGGCCGAAGATGCTGGAGCGCTTCGCGAAGTCGGTCTAGGCGTCGGCGGGGCTCATCGCTCGGCCAGCATGTATGCGCCGACCGCGAGGAGCACGGCCGGCACGAAGAAGGGCTGCGTCGCCTCCGGCAGGTGCCATCCGAGCCGGTCGGCGGTCGCGACCGCGGCCAGCAGTGCCGCCGGCACCAGGAGGCCGCGGTGCTCGCGGTGCATGAGGAACACAATGGCGAGCGCGACCGCGAGCGAACCGAGGAAGATCGCTGCCTCGCTGCCCGCGGGAAGTGGCAGCCACGTCGGAAGCAGGAGGCCGAGACCGAACCCGATGAGCACCGCGGCGGGGACGATGTACACGTACTGCCGCGTACCGACGTACCACCCGACGAGGAACGCGACGCCGAGCGCGCCGAACAGGTAGGCGCCGGCGTTCGGGATCTGCAGCGCCTGGATGAGCGACCACGCGCCGACCGCGACGAGGACGGCGCCACCCAGGACTCCGCGCCGGACACCCAGCGCTCGTGCGTTGGCGCGCACCGAATCCCGCTTA
>DATEDV010000120.1:0-8079 GCA_035281485.1 Candidatus Limnocylindria bacterium
GGAAGGCCAGTTTTTTTTTTTTTTTTCGGACATCACCTTGCTAGCCCCGCCGACTTTCCTGCGGGAACGCACGCTCGCCCGTGCGGCGTTCGATCGACGCATTGACGTGACGGCCGTGCACGCGTCAGCGGGCCGCTGTACCGCTTTCGTGCGCATGCTTCGAGGCGGTGGCAGGGAAGAGGTTTTTGCGGGGCCCTCTGGGCCCACTTGCGATCGCATGCGCCGCTGCTCTCATGATCTTGGGGACGGCGGCGCCTGCGCTCGCGGACGATCCGCCCCGCGGCACGCAGACGGCCCGCGGCGGCCGCGGCGCGCCGAGCGGCGCCCGTGACGACCTCCGCTCCGTCGCTCGACAGTGCGCGGTTGAGGCGGGGATCGACCCCAACATCTTCGAAGCACAGATCGACAAAGAGTCTGGCTTCAACCCCGGCGCGTACAACCCATCGGGTGCGACCGGCATCGCGCAGATCGTCCCCCGGTGGCACCCGAACGTTGACCCGAGCGATCCGATCGCGTCACTTCAATACGCCGCCAACCTCATGGCCGACCACCTCGCTCGCTACGGCGGCGACTATCGACTCGCCCTGGCTGCATACAACGCTGGCCCGGGAGCCGTGCAGCAGCACGGGGGCGTTCCCCCCTACACGGAAACGCAGAACTACGTCGCCAAGATCTTGAGCGCGGCCGCCGGCTCACCACACTTACGGCCAGAGAACACTGTCGCTTGCGCCGTCGGGTTCGATCCCGCCGAGATGGTGGCGCTTTCCAGCGAGCAGACGGGTTGGTCGGCGGCGCTCACCGCAGCGTCCGGGGCGGTGCTCACACCGTAGCTCGCAGTCGGCGTCGCGGTGCCGTATCAACGAAAGAGGCGGATCGCACGAAAGCCTGACTTTTCGTCCGATGCGCGGACATCCCCCGGCCATCCCCCGGCGATTTTCCTGCGGCGCCGCCCGCTCGACCGCCTGGTGATCGAACGAGTCCTTGACCTGCGCGCCGTGCACGTGTCAAGAAGCCGCTGTACCGGTGCCCGCCCGCAGGCTTTGCCGCGGTGGTCGGGAAGAGGTTGCTGACGGGCCCACTGGGCCGGTTCGTGTGCGCGGGCGTCGCCGCCTTGCTCTTGTTCGGTACGGCGTCGCCCGCGCTCGCGGACGATCCGCCAGCCGGTACCCGGGCCGTCCCACAGCCGCGCGCCGGACGTGCCGCGCCGCCCGGCACCTCGTACAACGAGCTCGTCACGTACGCGAACGACTCCGCGCGGGATCTCGGCGCGCTGCGAAAGCAGGCCGAGGACGTCACGAGCGAGCAGATCGCCGTTGCCGCGGAGCTTCAGCAGCTGGAGACGCTGACCAAGCGACCGTCGCTGGTCCGCGACCGCCTGCAGCGCCAGGCCCTCCGCCTCTCCGCCAGCGAGTCGGGGGTCAACGCGACGGTGCCCGCCGCCGTGCGCGAAGCGGCCGCCGAGATGCGCGCCCTGCGCACCGGTCTTGAAGAACGATCCGCTGCGCTGGAGCAGGAAGCCGAAGCGCTCGCGCCGTATCTCACGGTCGCTCCCGGAAGCGGCGTCTGGCGAACGCCCGCACACGGCGAGCTGACGCAGGAGTTCGGGCCCACCGAGTTCTGGTTCGAGCCGGCGCGCGAGTACCGCGGCGTGTACTACCCGCACTTCCACGAAGGCATCGATATCGCCGCTCCGATGTATTCACCCGTCGCCGCCGCCGCGCCGGGGCGCGTCGTGTGGGTCGGACATCTTCCGGACGGCGCGATGGTCGTGTTGATCGCGCACATCGGCGGTCTCGTGTCGCTATACGCGCATCTCGACGACGGTATCGCGCCACCTCGCGTCGCCGCGGGACAGCATGTGGATGCGGGCCAGATCATCGGCGCGATCGGTCTCACCGGCATGACGACGGGACCGCATCTGCACTTCGTCGTATGGCGTGATGGCGAGCTCATCGATCCGCTGACGTTGACCGCGCCGTAGCGTTTACTCTCCTTTGAGGTTTTCTGTCACGGTGGCGACACCACGCGCGCGCGCACAAATGGAGACTCACATCCACTGACCCAAGCGGGTCAGTACCAACAGGTGGGGTGGATGTGATGCGGCGGATCAGCTTCGTGTTCGTCTTCGTGCTGCTCGTCAGCATGCTCTCGGCCGGCAAGGCCGACGCCGGGTTCGAGTGGTGTTCTGAGGATCCGGTCTTCGTCGTGAACGGGAACATCGTCGACGTCACGACCTCATTCCCGGCGAAGTACGTCGACAGCATCAAGGGCCCGGTCCTGTTCGAGCTTCTCGTGCCGGAGAACGCGGTCGCCGCCGTCGTCACCGTGTCGGGCAGGGTCCCGCTCGAAGGCAGGGTGATCAAGTCGTTGCCGCGCTGGTGGGGCCTCGTCGGCCTTCCCATCGTCGTGCGCGTCACCCTCAAGGCCAGCGCTTCCTTCGAGACGCAGACGCGGGTCACCGGCACCGGGCTGTTCCTGACCACGACCGTGGAGGGGAAGTCGAACCAGGTCACGGTCGCGAGCTACCGTCTGCTGCTGCCCTAGATGTCGCGCCTCCGCTGGCAGCTGCGGACGTACATCGCCGCGGTGATCGCGGCCGGCACCGCCGCCCTGGTGCTGGCCGCGTCCGCTGCGCCGCGCAACGACACCGCCGACCTCGTGGTGGTCGGCATCCTTCTCGGACTCGCCACGGTCGCGCAGATCTGGCCGGTGCACCTCTCGCTGAAGGTCAAGCTGACCGTCGACGACACGCCGCTCTTCGCGGCGGCGCTGCTGCTCGGTCCGTTCCTGTCGATCGTCGTCGCCGCGGTGAGCGTCATCCTCGGCCTGCACCTCCGCAACGCGCGGATGCCCTGGTACAACCGCGCCTTCACCGCTGCCGTGTCGGCGATCGGGACCGGCCTCGCCGCCGTCGCGTATCTCGCGTTCGCGGACGGCGCCGGCCCGATGCTCTCGCAGCCGCTGCCGATCCTCGCAGCAGGCGCGGCGCGCTATCTCACGCAGACAGCCCTGGTCGACATCGCGGTCGCCCTCCAGATGAAGCGGCGTCCGTTCGCCTCGTGGTGGACGCTCCACCGCCGGGACCTGGCGCAGATGTCCGGCCTGTACCTCCTGGGCGCGATCGCCGCCGTTTCCGCCGATGGGCAGCCGCTCGCGCTGGTCCTCTTCGCGGTGCCGATGGTCGCGATGCTCATCACACTGCGCGACAGCGCACGCGTGCGCGAGCAGACGCGCGCGGCGATCCTGGAGCTGGCCGACCTCATCGACCTCCGTGATCCGTACACGCACGGTCACTCGCAGCGCGTCGCGGCGCTTGCCGAGCGGCTCGCGCGTCGGCTCAGGCTGCAATACACGCAGATCGAGCTGATCCGCGACGCCGCGCGTGTGCACGACATCGGAAAGATCGGGACCAACGACCTCGTGCTCCTCAAGGCAGGGCCGCTGGACCCCGACGAGCAGGCTGAGATGCGCCGCCACGTCGAGATCGGCCACCGGCTGCTGCGCCGCCTGCCCGAGTTCTGGGAGGGCGCGGAGCTCGTGCTCGCGCATCACGAGCGGCACGACGGCAAGGGCTATCCGCGCGGGCTCAAGGGCGACGAGCTTCCTCTCGAGGTGTCGGTCATCTCGGTCGCGGACACCTACGACGCGATGACCAGCGACCGTCCCTACCGCCGCGGCATGCCCTGGGAGCAGGTGAAGGCCGAGCTCCTGCGCTGCCGGGGCACCCAGTGGCGTGAGATCGCCGTCGATGCGTTCGTCGCGATGATCGAGGACGAACGTCGGGAGGCACCGGCTCGCCAACCGGTCGCGGTACCGACGGCGCCGCGGCTCAGCGAGCGCTAGGAACGCGATCCACCGCAGCGGCGGGCAGACAAGCGAGCTCCATTGGCGCACCATGGCGGTCTGATGTCGACCGAGCCGGCCGACGAGGTGAGCGGCGTCCACCGCGGCACGCGCATCGCGTCGGAGATCGCGTCATGGGGCACGGCCGCCGTCCTCACGGCGTGCGCGGCGCTGCCGACCACGGACTCGTCGTCCCGCGCGGGCCTCCTGCTCTGCGCCGGCCTCCTCGCGCTGTTCGCGGTCATCTGGTTCCACGCGCTGCCGGCGCACGTCTTCGGGCGCATGCGCTTCATCGTGGGCACCGCGATCAGCCAGATCATCGCCGGGATCCTGCTCATGCTCACCGGTGACGTGGACTCGCCGTATTTCGTCTTCTATTTCCTGCCCACCCTCGCCACCGCCTTCGCCATGCGTCTTTCGGGCACGCTCGTGACGGGTGTCATCGCGACCGTGGTCTTCCTCACGATCCTTGTGGCCGACGTCGTGATCGGCGCCGACGACGCGGAGATCGCGCTCGGGGCGATCCGGATGGCCGCGCTGCTCGCGGTGATCGCGACGACGGCACTCATCAGTCGCACCATGCAGGACACTCGCGCGACGCTCCGGCAGCGAACCTTGGACCTTGCCGCGCAGAACGTCGAGCTCGACGTCGCGCGCAAGCTGGGCCTCGCGCTCGCACGCGCGCGCGATCGCGGAGGGATCATCCGCGCCGTCCTCGACGTCGCGCGCGAGTCACTTGGCGTCGACCGCATCTTCTTCTTCACCGGCGACGAGACGCAGAGGACCGGTGACACCGTGGCGGCGAACGGCGTGCCCGAACGCTTCGAAGCCGACGTCACGCCGCGCGACTCGCCGCGTCAGCGTGCCATTCGTTCGCGTCGCACCGTCGTCCTCAATGACGTGTCCGGCGAGCCGGGCATATCGGAACGCGTCCGTACCAAGTACGGAATGGCCGCGGCGGTCTTCATCCCGCTCATCAACCGGGGCGACATCGTGGGGCTGCTCGTGCTCTCGTCGAACACGCCCCGCGAGTGGTCCGCGGGCGAGCTGCGACTCAGCGAGGCCATCGCGGAAGCCTCCGCGCCCACTCTCGCGACGGTCCTCGCGCTTGAGGAGGTGCGCCAGCAGCGTGAGCGTCTTGCGGAGCGGACGAAGGTCCTCGAGGGCATGAACCAGCTCGTCGAGGCCCTCGCGATGGGGACCGACGAGGTCAGCACCGCGGCGGTCGCGGCGCGCTCCGTCTCACAGGCGTTCCGCCTCGTGGCCGCCACGACGCTGCTGACGGATCCATCCCTCGCGCTTCTCGAGGCCGTCGGGCTCGCGGGGGCCGCCACGGAACATCCGGTCGTGCGCGGCCCGACGAACTGCCCCGCGATCCGAAGCGGTCGCATCTTCCGCGTGGCGAGCCCGTCCGATCCGGTCATCTGCCCGTACATGCCGTTCCGCGACGGGAGCACGGGCTACGTCTGCGCGCCGCTGATGGCCGCCGGCGAGCCGGTCGGCGCGCTGTTCATGGAGCCGGCGCCCGACTCCGTGCTGGAGGACGCGTTCACGGTAGCGGCAGCGGACCGGGTCGCTCTCGCGGTGGCGAACCGGCGTGTGCTCGAGACCGCCCGCCGCCAGGCGACGACCGACGGGCTGACCGGGCTGCACAACCGCCACTTCCTCGCGGAGCAGCTGCGCCTCCTGCAGTCGCTCGCGGAGCGGCATAAGCAGCCGTACGCGGCGATCGCGATCGATGTGGATGACCTGAAGCGCGTGAACGACACCTTCGGCCATGAGATGGGCGACCTCGCGCTCCGCGGATTCGCGAACGTCGTCCGCAAGAGCATCCGGGCTTCGGACGTCGGGGTGCGGACCGGCGGGGACGAGTTCCTGGTGCTGCTACCGCACAGCGGCCTCGACGATGCGCGCAGCCTCGCCACACGCGTGCGCGACGCAGTGCTCGCGCAGGGCCGCAGCGAGCCCCACACCGCGATCACGATGAGCTTCGGGGTCGCCGCGTGGCACGCCGGGCGAACGGCCGAGCAGGTCCTGGAGGCCGCCGACGCGATGCTCTACGCGGCCAAGCGAGCGGGCAAGGACCGGATCTTCGTCGAGCGGCCCGTCGTCGCGGAGACGTAGTCCGGCGCCTCGACTTGACAGCGTTTTCGGGGCTGCCCTAGAGTCTTAGCAGTCAACCGGGGCGAGTGCTAATCCACTGAAAGACGGCCCAGCCGGGCATCGGCGCGGGCGATGTGAAGGGGGAATTCAAGTGCCAGCAGCAGTCGCAGAGAAGCTCAAGCTCAAGCCGCTCGGATCGCGCGTAGTCATCAAGGCGCTCGATCGCGAAGAGACCACCAAGAGCGGGATCTTTCTTCCGGACACCGCGAAGGAGAAGCCCATGGAGGGCCGTGTCCTCGCTGTCGGTCCGGGCGACCGTGACGAGGACGGGGAGCGCGTCCCGGTCGAGCTCAAGGAGGGCGACCGCGTCCTCTACCAGAAGTACGCCGGAACGGAATTCAAGCTCGACGGTGAGGAGTACCTGATCCTTTCGGAGAAGGACGTCCTCGCGCGCATCGAGGAATAAGGAGAGGGAGAGAACATGCCAAAGCAGCTCGTATTCACCGATGAAGCGCGCAAGCGTCTGAAGCAGGGCGTCGACGTCATGGCGAACGCCGTGAAGACGACGCTCGGTCCGAAGGGCCGCAACGTCGCGCTCGACAAGAAGTTCGGCTCGCCCACCGTCACGCACGACGGCGTGACGGTCGCCCGCGAGGTGGAGCTCGAGGACCCGTTCGAGAACATGGGCGCGCAGCTCCTCAAGGAGGCCGCGACCAAGACGAACGACATCGCCGGCGACGGCACGACCACCTCGGTCGTCCTCGCGCAGGCGATCGTCCACGAGGGTCTTCGCAACATCGCTGCGGGTGCCAACCCGATGCTCCTGAAGCGCGGCCTCGAGAAGGGCGGCCAGGCCGTCGTCGAGGCGATCAAGGCTGAGGCGAAAGAGGTCAAGGGAAAGGCCGAGATCGCGCAGATCGCGACGATCTCCGCCGCCGACGAGACCATCGGTCAGCTCATCGCCGACGTCATGGACAAGGTCGGCCGCGAGGGCGTGATCACGGTCGAGGAGTCGAAGGGCCTGCAGTTCGAGACGGAATTCGTCGAGGGCATGCAGATCGACCGCGGCTACATCTCGGCCTACTTCGTGACCAACGCCGACCGCATGGAAGCGGTCATCGAGGATCCGTACATCCTCATCACCGACAAGAAGATCTCCGCGATCACGGACATCCTGCCCGTGCTCGAGAAGCTCGTGCAGGTCTCGAAGAACCTCATCATCGTCGCGGAGGACATCGACGGCGAGGCGCTCGCCACGCTCGTCGTGAACAAGCTGCGCGGCACGCTCAACGTCCTCGGCGTCAAGGCGCCGGGGTTCGGCGACCGCCGCAAGGCGATGCTCGAGGACATCGCGATCCTCACCGGCGGCAACGTCATCACCGAAGAGGCGGGCCGCAAGCTCGACTCGACCACCGTCCAGGATCTCGGCCGCGCTCGCCGCGTCACGGCGAACAAGGACGAGACCACGTTCGTCGAGGGTCACGGTGACCAGGACAAGATCCTGGCGCGCGTGAAGCAGATCAAGGCGCAGATCGAGGAGACGACCAGCGACTTCGACAAGGAGAAGCTGCAGGAGCGTCTCGCCAAGCTCGCCGGCGGCGTCGCCGTCATCAAGGTCGGCGCGGCCACCGAGGTGGAGCTCAAGGAGAAGAAGCACCGCGTCGAGGACGCGCTCTCCGCTGCCCGTGCGGGCGTCGAGGAGGGCATGGTCCCCGGCGGTGAGGTCACGCTGCTCAACGCCATCAAGGGCCTCGACAAGGTGCAGGCCGAGGGCGACGAGAAGACCGGCGTGAACATCCTCCGTCGCGCGCTCGAGGAGCCGTTCCGTCAGCTCGCCGCCAACGCGGGCAAGGACGGATCGGTCCTGCTCGATGGGGTCCGTCGCAAGCAGGCGGACACGAAGAGCAACGTCTGGGGCTACGAGATCATCAAGGACGAGATCGTCGACCTGACCAAGGCGGGCATCATCGACCCGGCCAAGGTGGTCCGCTCCGCGGTCGAGAACGCGGTCTCCATCGCCGCGATGATCCTCACCACCGAGGCGCTCGTGACGGACCTCCCCGAGAAGGAGAAGGCTCCCGCGATGCCGCCGGGCGGCGGGATGGACTATTAGGTCGGCCCCTACCCAGGGAT
>DATEDV010000121.1:0-2298 GCA_035281485.1 Candidatus Limnocylindria bacterium
CCCCTACGGCTCGGGCTTCCTGATCTTCAGCGACTACGGTCGCGCCCCGATCCGTCTCGCCGCGATCATGGAGATCCCCGTCATCTACGTGTTCAGGCACGACTCGATCGGCGTCGGCGAGGACGGACCCACGCACCAGCCGATCGAGCACGCGGCGACCTTGCGCCTGATGCCCAATATGGAGGTCTGGCGCCCGTGCGACACGGTGGAGACGGCGTTCGCCTGGGCGGCCGCGCTCAAGCGCAGGAACTCGCCCACTGCGCTCCTTTTGACGCGCCAGAACGTGCCGTTCGTGAAGCGCCAATCCCTCGACGACGTCGCGAAGGGCGGCTACGTTCTCGCCGACGCCGCGGATGCCAAAGCCGTGATCATCGCCACCGGCTCGGAAGTCTCGCTCGCCTTGGCTGCGCAAAAGCAGCTCGCCGACGAAGGGGTTCCGGTCCGGGTGGTTTCCATGCCGGCGACCACGGAATTCGACCGGCAGAGCGCCGAGTACCGGAACTCCGTCCTGCCGGCGGCACTCCCTAAGGTAGCGGTCGAGGCGGGCGTCAGCGATTATTGGCGCAAGTACGTCGGACCCGCGGGCGGGGTGGTCGGCATCGACCGCTACGGCGAATCGGCGCCGGCGGCGGAGGTGTTCAAGCACTTCGGTTTTACAGCGGACAACGTGGCGAAAGTCGTCAGGAGCATACTCGTATGACCATCAAGGTAGCGATCAACGGTTTCGGGCGTATCGGGCGCATGGTGCTGCGCGCTCACTATGAGGGTGGCAAGAAACATGGGATCCAGTTCGTCGCGGTCAACGACCTCGGCGACGCGCAGACCAACGCGCATCTTCTGAAGTACGACACGGCGCACGGGCCGTTTCCGGCGAACGTACGCGTCGAGGGCGACAGCATCGTGGTCAACAACGACCGCATCAAAGTCGTTGCCGAGCGCGACCCGGCCAAGCTGCCATGGCGCACGCTTGGCGTCGACGTCGTCATGGAGTGCACCGGCCTTTTCACCAGCAAGGCGAAGGCAGGTGGACACATCCAGGCAGGCGCGCGGAAGGTGATCATCTCCGCGCCCGGGGAGAAGGACGTGGACCGCACGGTGGTTTTCGGCGTTAACCATCGCTCCCTGAAGGAGAGCGACAGCGTCATTTCGAACGCCTCGTGTACGACGAACTGCCTCGCGCCGCTCGTCAAGGCAATCGACGAGCGCATCGGCGTTGCTTCCGGGCTGATGAACACCATCCACTCGTTCACCAACGACCAGGTCCTCACGGACGTGTTCCATAAGGACCTGCGCCGGGCGCGCGCCGCCGGGCATAACATGATCCCGACCAAAACCGGCGCAGCGGCCGCCGTGGGACTCGTGCTGCCGCATCTCAACGGCAAGCTCGATGGCTACTCGATCCGCGTCCCGACCATCAACGTCTCGATCGTGGATCTCACCTTCGTCGCCAAGCGGCCCACCACGGTCGACGAGGTCAACAAGGCGGTGAAACAGGCGTGCGACGGCGACCTGAAGGGCGTCCTGACGTACAGCACCGAGCCGCTCGTGTCGTCCGACTTCAACCACAACCCGGCGAGCTCGATCTTCGACTCGACGCTCACGCGCGTCTCCGACGGCACGCTCGTCAAAGTCTCCTCGTGGTACGACAACGAGTGGGGCTTTTCCAACCGGATGCTCGATGTGGCCGCCGTTTTCGCGGAGGTTGGAGCCGTAGCCGCGAAGTAGATGACGAAGTTCAAGCGCATGTCGGAGGTCGATCTCCGAGGAAAGCGCGTCTTCATCCGCTGCGATCTCAACGTCCCGATCGAGGACGGCAAGATCACGGACGACACGCGAATCCGCGCCTCGGTTCCCGGCATCAAGCACGCGCGCGACCAAGGCGCGGCGGTCATGGTGACCTCGCACCTCGGTCGCCCGACAGAAGGCGAGCTCAAACCCGAGGACTCGCTCGCCCCGGTCGCGGCCCGGCTTGCCGAGCTCCTGAAAACGGAGGTGCCCCTCGTCCGCGATTGGGTTAACGGGGTCGACGTGAAGCCCGGCAAGGTCGTCATCCTGGAGAACTGCCGCGTCAACAAGGGCGAAAAGAAGGATGACGAGGGGCTCGCGCGGAAAATCGCCGCCCTTTGCGATGTCTACGTGAACGACGCGTTCGGCACCGCGCATCGCGCGGAGGCTACGACGCATGGCGTGGCGCGTTTTGCGAAGGTGGCGTGCGCAGGACCGCTGATGGCGGCCGAGTTGGACGCGCTCGGCAAGACGCTCGCCGACCCGGCGCGTCCGCTCGTCGCGATCGTCGGC
>DATEDV010000122.1:0-2319 GCA_035281485.1 Candidatus Limnocylindria bacterium
CACCGTCGCTCCTCAGCTCGGTATTCCGGTGGAGAGCGTCGAGGCGACCGCCCGGTGCGAGAGCGACGCGCGTGGCCTGCTCGGCATGAGCGGCGCCGCGCCGGATCTGCAGAACATCGAGCTGGAGATCCAGGTGACATCGGCCGCCGCTGAAGCGGATGTCCGCCGGCTGTACCAGACCTGGCAGGAGCGCTGCCCGATCTACCTGTCGCTCGTCAAGCCGACACCGGTGAAAACCACGCTGCAGGTCAAGCCCGTCTGAGAGACACGGGGCCGGATGGAGCGCGAGCGCGACTTCGCGACGCTCGCGCTCCCAGGCCTCACGCGACGGGGCCACGCGAGAGCCGACGCAGCCGCCCCAAGTGCCACTGCTGACGGGAACCAAGATCGGGTAGCATCCCGGCTGACGGCCATGGCGGAAGACGCATCTGGTCGCGAGGACCCGCCGACGCTTCCCACGGGTACCGTTACCTTTCTGTTCACCGACATCGAGGGCAGCACGCGACTGTGGCAGGTGTATCCGACGGCCATGAAGGAGGCACTCGCCCGGCACCATGCGCTGCTGCAGCACGCTGTCGACTCCCACGACGGGTACCTGTTCCAGATCGTCGGAGATGCGATATGCGCAGCGTTCAGAAGCGCAGCCGACGGCCTGGGCGCCGCCCTGACCGCCCAGCACGCGCTTGCGCGCGAATCGTGGGGGCAGACGGGTCCACTGCGGGTCCGCATGGCCCTCCACACCGGATTCGCCGACGTCCGCGCCGGCGAGTACAAGTCCGGTGAGTACGCCTCGGGGTTGACGCTGAGCCGGACGTCCCGACTGCTCTCGGCCGGGCACGGAGGACAGATTCTGCTGTCGCACGCGACCGAAGAGCTCGTGCGCGACGACTTGCCGCCGACAGTCGGGCTCCGCGATCTCGGAGAACGGCGCCTGCGCGATCTCATCCGCGCGGAGCGGATCTTCCAGGCGGTCGACCCCGGGCTGCCGAGCGAGTTCCCGCCGCTCAAGACGCTCGACGCGACGCCGAACAACCTGCCCATCCAGGTCACGAGCTTCGTGGGGCGTGAACGTGAGATTCGTGACGTCACCGGTCTGCTGAAGGACACCCGCCTTCTGACCCTGCTGGGTCCGGGAGGCACCGGGAAGACGCGCCTGTCGCTGCAGGTAGCGGCGAACCTGATCGACGGTTATGCCGACGGCGTCTGGTTCGTGGAGTTCGCGCCACTGTACGACCCGGAGCTCGTCCCGCAGGCCGTCGCGTCCACGCTCGGCGTCCGCGAGGAGCCGGGACGGCCGGCCCTGACGACGCTGAGCGAGTACCTCCGACGACGGACCGTGCTGCTGATCCTCGATAACTGCGAGCACCTCATCGACGCGTGTGCTCGACTCGCGGACGCCTTGCTGCGCAGCTGCCCGGGGGTCAACGTGCTGACGAGCAGCCGCGAGGCGCTGGGAACGGCTGGCGAGGTGACCTACCGGGTGCCGTCGCTCTCACTCCCCGATCCACGACAGCTCCCGTCCCTCGAGCGGCTCGCCGACTACGAGGCCGTGCGGCTCCTCGTCGAGCGCGCGAGCGCGGTGAAGCCCGGCTTCAAGATCACCGACGCGAACGCGGCGGCCGCGGTGCAGATCTGCCAGCGTCTGGATGGAATCCCGCTTGCCATCGAGCTCGCCGCTGCGCGCCTGAAGGACCTGTCGCCGCGGGAAATCGCCGCGCATCTAGACGAGCGGTTCCGCTTGCTGACGGCCGGGAGCCGGACCGCCATGCCACGGCACCAGACGCTGCGCGGTCTGATCGACTGGAGCTACGAGCTGCTTCCCGAGTTCGAGCGCGCGCTGCTCAGGCGAGTCTCGGTCTTCGCCGGCGGGTGGCATCTGGCGGCCGCGGAAGCCGTGGACCCTGATGCCCTCGATCTCCTCGGCCGCCTCGTCGACAAGTCGCTCGTCGTCGCCGACGAAGAAGACGGCGAGACCCGGTATGGCCTGCTGGAGACGATTCGCCAGTACGGGCTCGAGAAGCTGCGGGAGACCAGTGACGAACCCATGGTCCGCGATCGGCATCGCGATTTTTACGTGGCGCTCGTCGAGAGCAGCGCGCCCAACCTGCAGGGTCCGGATCAGGCGACGTGGCTTGCGCGACTGGAGACCGAGCACGACAACGTCCGGGCCGCGCTGCGCTGGTCGTTGGAGGGTGGGAACGTCGAGGCGGCGTTCCGGCTCGGAGCCGCGCTCGACTCCTTCTGGGACACGCGTGGCCACATCAGCGAGGGCCGGCAGTGGATCGAGCAGATCGTCGCGCGTGCAGGGGAGCTGCCGTC
>DATEDV010000123.1:0-4642 GCA_035281485.1 Candidatus Limnocylindria bacterium
AAAGGGGTCAGACATGAACGCTTTCAGAGCCTTCCTCTTCGTCATCGCACTGCTGGCCGTCGGCTTCGTCGCATACCAGATGGGTCTCTCGCAGGGACTCGCGACGACCGTGCCGGCCGGCACCGCACCGCTGCCGTACTACGCGTATCCGCACTGGGGCTTCGGGTTCGGCTTCGGCATCTTCGGGCTGTTCTTCACGCTGTTCTTCCTATTCCTGATCTTCGCCGCGATCCGCGCGGCCGCCGGCGGTGGCCATCACGGCGGGCGTGGCTGGGGCGACCGCCGCTCGCGCCTCGAGGAGCTGCACCGCGAGCTGCACGGTGAGAAGCCCAGCGGAGACCGACCGTCCTCAGTCAGCACCTAGCATCGCGACGATGAAAACGGTCCTCCTCGTGGACGATGAGCCGAAGATCGTCCAGATCGCGAAGGACTACCTCGAGCGCGCGGGATTCGCTGTCGTGAGCGCCGCCGACGGAAAGGCGGCGCTCGCGGCCGCTCGCGCGTCGCGTCCCGATCTCGTCGTCCTGGATCTCGGGCTCCCGGGCCTGGACGGCCTCGATGTGGCGCGCGCACTGCGCCGCGACTCCACCGTGCCGATCGTCATGCTCACCGGCCGCGGCGATGAGTCGGACAAGATCGTCGGCCTGGAGATCGGCGCCGACGACTACGTCACCAAGCCGTTCAGCCCGAAGGAACTCGTCGCGCGGATCCGCGCGGTGCTCCGACGCACCGATCGGCCACCGGACGCCGGGGACGTCGTTCGCGCCGGTGAGGTCACGCTCGACGTCCCGCGCATGCGCGTGCGTGTCGGCGACCGTCCCGTGGAGCTCACCCCGACGGAATTCCAGCTGCTCGTCGCGCTGGCACGCGCGCCCGGCCGCATCTTCACGCGGGCGCAGCTGCTGGACGCGCTGCACGGCGTCGCGTTCGAGTCGTACGAGCGTGCCATCGACGCGCACGTGAAGAACATCCGCCGCAAGCTCGAGCCCGATCCGCGGGCGCCGCGCTACGTATTGACCGTCTACGGCGTCGGCTATCGCTTCGCGGAGGACGGGACCTAGGCCGTGTCGACCTGGCGGCACCGCGAGCGCGCCATCCCGACGAAGCGTCCGCCGTGGTGGCCGCACGGCGAGCCCTTCCCGCCCAAGGAGGCCGACTGGCACCGGGTGCGCGGGCGATACATGGCACGCGCGGCCATGTTCGCGTTCGTCGCCTTCATCGTCTTCGCTTTCGTCGTCGCCGCATTCATCACGCTGCTCGTCAGCATCTTCACCTCGGTCTTCGGCGGAGGCGGCCCCGCGATCCCCGTCCCGATCGCGCTGCTGGTGCTCTTCCTGGTCGTCGCCAGTGCCGCGCGCGGATTCCGCAGGTTCGCGTCTCCGCTGGGCGACCTCATCGAGGCGGCGGAGAGCGTGGAGGCCGGCAACTACGGCGTTCGCGTGCGTGTGCGCGGCCCGCGCGTGGTCCGCTCTCTCGGACGTGCGTTCAACGCGATGAGCGAACGGCTCGAGACCAGTGAAGCCGAACGCAAGCGCCTTCTGGCGGACGTCACACACGAGCTGCGCACGCCGCTGACGATCATGCAGGGCAACCTGGAAGCGATGGTCGACGGTGTGTATCCATCGGACGCGTCGCACCTCGAGCCGATCCTCGATGAGACCCGTGTGCTTTCCCGGCTGGTCGACGACCTGCGCACACTGTCGCTCGCCGAGGCGGGCGCGCTGGCGCTGCATCGCGAACCGACGGACCTGTCACAGCTGATCGGAGATGCCGTCGCGTCGTTCCGCGCGCAGGCGGCGGGCGCGGGCGTCGACCTGGTCAGCGAGGTCGAGGACGCGCTGCCGCAAGGCGACGTCGATCCAGTTCGGCTGCGAGAAGTGCTGTCGAATCTTCTTTCGAACGCGCTGCGCTACACGCCGCGTGGGGGGAGCGTGCGCGTTGGCGCCGCCGCCCTCGACGGGCAGCTGCGCGTATCGGTCCGCGACAGCGGACCGGGGATCGCCGCGGACGCGCTCCCGCATGTCTTCGACCGCTTCTACAAGTCGGAGGAATCGCGCGGTGCGGGACTCGGCCTTGCGATCGCGAAGAGCCTGGTCGTCGCGCACGGCGGCGAGATCACAGCGGAGAGCGCGCCCGGGCAGGGGACGGAGATGCGCTTCACGCTTCCGGTCGAGGGGTAGGCCCGCCCGCAGGGGGCCGCCAAGACGCGGCTACGGCGCCTTGTTGCCCTCGGTGTCCATCTGGGCGCGCTGCAGCTTGCCGGAGTAGTCGACGTAGATCGACTTCCACTCCGAGTACACGTCGAGCGCGGCGCGACCCGCCTCGCGGTGACCGTTGCCGGTGGCCTTCATGCCGCCGAACGGAAGCTGGATCTCGGCACCGATGGTGCCCGCGTTCACGTAGACGATCCCGGTCTCGGCATCGCGCATGAACCGGAAGGCGTTGTTGACGTTGCGCGTGTAGATGGACGACGACAGCCCGTACTTCGTGTTGTTGAGGACCCGGATCGCCTCGTCGATGCTCGCCACCTCGATCACCGAGGTCACCGGGCCGAAGATCTCCTCCTGCGCGACGCGCATGTTCGGCTTCACGTCCACCAGCACCGTAGGCTCGTGGAAGAAGCCCTTGGCCAGCGCCCCTTCACTCGGCACGCGGCCCCCCGCCGCGATCGTCGCGCCCTCCTTCTCGGCGATCGGCATGTAGCTGGCGACCTTCTGCTGCGCGGCCTTCGACACGACCGGGCCGAGGTCGGTGCTCGTCTCGAGACCGTGTCCCATGCGCATCTTCTTCGCGCGGCCCACGAGCTTGTCGATGAGATCGTTCGCGACCCCGCGGTGTGCGATGACGCGCGAGGCAGCGGTGCAACGCTGTCCGCTCGTGCCGAAGGCCGACCAGACGATGCCCTCGAGCGAGAGGTCGACGTCGGCGTCGTCGAGCACGACGATCGCGTTCTTCCCACCCAGCTCGCACGAGACCCGCTTCAGCAGCCGGCCGGCGATCTCGCTGATGTGCGCTCCGGTGTCCGACGACCCCGTGAAGGAGATCAGGTCGACGTTGGGATGCTGCACGAGGTGGTCGCCGAGGTCGCCGCCCGGCCCCAGCACGAGGTTCAGCACGCCCTTCGGCAGCCCGGCCTCCTCGAGGATCTCGACCAGCCGGACGGCAAGCATCGGTGTGAACGACGCCGGCTTGAAGACGACCGTGTTCCCGAGGATGAGCGCCGGCATGATCTTCCAGGTCGGGATGGCGAACGGGAAATTCCACGGCGTGATCGCGGCAACGACACCGTGCGGGTGCCGCGAGCTCATCGCCCATTTGTTCGGGAGCTCGGCCGGTACCACGTCGCCGAACTGCCTGCGCCCCTCGCCGGCGATGTAATACGTCATGTCGATGCCCTCTTGGACATCGCCGCGAGACTCGGCGAGGACCTTGCCCATCTCGACGGTCATCGCTCGCGCGAGGTCGTCCTTGCGGCCGAGCATGATCTCGCCGGCGCGATAGAGGATCTCGCCACGCTTCGGCGCGGGGAGAAGCCGCCACCCGTCGTAGGCGCGCTTCGCGGCCTCGACGGCCTTGTCGACGTCCGCCGTCGTCGACTTCGTCGCGGTGGCGATGACCTCGCCGTTCGCCGGATCGGTGTCCTCGAAGGTGTCCCCTGACGATGAGTCGACCCAGCGACCGTCGATGTAGTTCTTCAGATGTGTCGTTGGCATCGCTGCACTCCCCCTACGCGTCGCGCGATGAGCTAGAAGGTAGCTCCATAGAACAGCCAGATGGTGAGTCCGCCGACGAAGACGATCCCGAGGAAGATGAGGATGAACGCGATGTTCGCCTGGCGCTCGGGGTCGTTCCCGGAGAAGAGATCCATTCAAATGGGATTATCGCGGCGAAGCTCGAAACACCCAAAACGCGCCTCGGTAGGCTCGTGACGTGGGGCGCATCGGATCGCGCTCGAGCGGGTCAGCGGGGCGAAGACCGGACGCTAGCCGCTGGTCAGGTCGGTCAGGCGATTGACGACCGGCAGCGTCGACCAGCGTAGGACGTGCGAGCGGATCGGCCACAGCGTGGTCGCCGGCGCGACGCTCGGTCCGCGCGTGACGAGGCCTGCGAGATCATCGACCTGCACGGCGACGCCGCTCAGCTCGCGCGTGCCGGCCACGTACACGGGGGCGAGATCGAGCGGCTGCCGCGGGCGACGGATGCGCGCCAGGCCGACGCGGATGTGGGGCGGCATCGCTGTGGTGAGATCCGGCCACCGCTGGCTCGGAACGAGCTCCTGACCGGACGCGTCGGCGATCAGCATCGCGGTCTTGGTGAACCAGCGACTCAGCACGCGCCGGGTCGGGGCGGCCAGGCGCTCGGGGCGCTCCCGTCCGAAGACCGCTGCGCGAAAGCTGACCTCGAGGCCGCTCATCCATCCGGCATTGCATGCGGCGCAGACGGTCGTGACGAGACGCGAGAGCCGTGCGTCGGCTGCCGCGCCGTCGGTCACACGGGACGGGTGCGTGACCTGCCACGCGCGCAGTCGCTCCACGAGCCACCGCGCGAAGACGTGCTCGCGCGTGAGCGCGACGTCTTCGCGCAGGCAGAACTGGCAGGGCGCGCCGGCCACGATCGAATCCTGCGCCCGACTCGGCCCGCG
>DATEDV010000124.1:0-2056 GCA_035281485.1 Candidatus Limnocylindria bacterium
TCCTCGCGTCGCGCGCCATACCCATCCCGGTCGTTCGCACGTCGGAGGACGTCGTCCTGGCGCGCGTTGGCCGCGAGCTCTACGAGAAGTTCTTCCGCAATTACACGCGCAAGCAGTGGGGGCTGGACCCGTCCGAGCTCGACGCGAGCGTCACCGCGCGCGTGCCGGTGCGGACCGATCGCGACGATCGTTACTTCACCGACCGTTTCCAGGCCATGCCGCGTCATGGCTACACCCGCATGTTCCAGCGGATGCTCGCGCACCCCAACATCAAGGTCCTCCTCAAGACCGATCACCGCGAGCTCGAGGGAGTGGTGCGCTACAGGCACCTGATCTACACCGGTCCGATCGACGAGTACTTCGGCCACCGCTTCGGCCGGTTGCCGTACCGCTCGCTCGAGTTCAAGCACCAGACCATTCCCTGCGAGGTCGCGCAGCAGGCACCCGTCGTGAACTATCCGAACGACCACGCGTACACACGCGTCACCGAGTTCAAGTACCTCACGGGCCAGCGTCATGACAAGACCGCGGTCGTGTACGAGTACCCGAGGGCGGAAGGCGATCCGTACTACCCGATCCCGCGCCCGGAGAACGCCGCCCTGTACAAGAAGTACCGCGAGCTCGCCGACGACACTCCGAACGTTCACTTCGTCGGACGGCTCGGGACATATCGCTACTACAACATGGATCAGGTCGTTGCCCAGGCCCTGACGATGTTCCGCGAGCTCATGGGCCTGCGCGAGCAGCGGGGAGCAGCAAAGACGAATGGACACATCCCAGTCGCCCCTGGAGCTGTGGGCCGGACCGGAGTCCACCTGCAACCGAGTGGGGCAACGCTACTTCGATCAACTTAAAAGGAGCGGACATCACGGACGCTTAGACGATCTCGTCCGCTTCGCTGAGCTCGGCTTTGCCGCGCTGCGCTACCCGGTGCTCTGGGAGCGCGTTGCGCCCGACGGCGACGCGTGCGACTGGTCGTGGTCGGATGCCCGGCTCGGGCTCCTGCGCGAGCTGGGCATCCGGCCGATCGTCGGCCTGCTCCATCACGGCAGCGGACCGCGGTCGACGGACCTGCTCGATCCCGCCTTCCCCGCGAAGCTCGCGGCATACGCGCGCGCCGTGGCGGAGCGATACCCCTGGGTCGTGGACTGGACGCCGGTCAACGAGCCGCTCACGACCGCGCGCTTCAGCGCCCTCTACGGGCACTGGCATCCGCACCACCGCAGCACGCGCTCGTTCCTCAGCGCGCTCATCGCTCAGTGCCGCGGCTCGATCCTCGCGATGCGGGAGATCCGACGGGTCAACCCGGCCGCCCGATTCGTCTGCACCGAGGATCTCGGCCGGACATTCTCGACGCCGAGGCTCGCGTATCAGGCCGACTTCGAGAACGAGCGCCGGTGGGCGAGCATCGATCTGCTGTCCGGTCGCCTGCGGCCCTCGTCGGCCTTCAGCGACTGGGCGCTGGCCGGCGGCGTGACCGAGGCCGACCTGGAGTGGTTCTCGGAGAACGCCTGCGCGCCGGACCTCGTGGGACTCAACCACTATCCGACGAGCCAGCGCTATCTCGACGAACGTGTCGACGGTTATCCGGGGTGGTCGCACGGGGGCAACGGACGCGATGCGTACGCGGACGTCGAGGCGGTCCGCGCACGAGGCGCCGGCATCGCATCCATCGGCGAGCTGTTGAGAGAAGCGTGGCAACGCTACGGGCGACCCGTCGCCGTCACCGAATGCCACATCTGGTCGACGCGTGAGCAGCAGCTGCGCTGGGTGGTCGACGCATGGAGTGAGGCGCACGCGGCGCGGACCTCGGGCGTGGACGTGCGTGCGGTGACGATCTGGGCCCTGCTCGGAACGTTCGACTGGGATCGTCTGGTGACGGCGGAAGGCACGCACTACGAGAGCGGCGTCTTCGACGTGCGCGGCCGGAGCCCGCGTCCGACCGCGCTCGCCGGGCTGGCTCGCGAGCTCGCCACCGGCGCGCCCCCGTCACATCCGGCGGTACGTGGGCCGCGCTGGTGGCAGTCGCCGGAGCGCATCGTCTTCGGTGCCGACA
>DATEDV010000125.1:0-2310 GCA_035281485.1 Candidatus Limnocylindria bacterium
GCCGGCACGACGGTCACCTGGATCAACCGCGGGCAGCTCGAGCACACCGCGACGGCGCGCGACGGCTCATTCGCCTCGTCGGCGCTGAACTTCGGTGGGACCTTCACGTTCACCTTCACGCGCCCGGGGCGCTTCGGCTTCTATTGCCTGAATCACGGCGATATGAACGGCGAGGTGATCGTCCAGTAGACGTACGCTAGGGACGATGGTCCATCCGGCGACCGTCGCGCCGGCGCGATTGCTTCCTGGCGCGACGGTCGAACAATCGCCACACATCCCACCGCCGTTCGAGCGGCCCGGCGCCGGCCTCATCCGCGGGAAGGCGCTCATCTTCTGGGACCCGAAGGTCCCGGGGAAGAAGCTCGATGCGATCGACACCGACCAGATCACGCCGTCCAACGATTGCGTCTCGGAGAGCCTCGAGACGCTCGACCATCGCTGGAAGGCCGGCTCGTTCCGTTTCCTCATGCCTGATTTCCGCGAGCGCGTGCGGCGAGGCGAGACGTTCGTCATCGCCGGCGACCGCTTCGCCATCGGATCCTCGCGTGAGATGAGTCCGGCGGGACTCAAGGGCGTCGCCGAGGATGCCGGCCGCGAGCTGGTGATCGTGTGCGGCGCGGGTATGGGCGACATCTTCCGCCGCAACGCGCTCAACCTCGGGCTTCATGTCGTGCAGAGCCGCGCCGCGGTCGAAGAGGCGCAGGAAGGCGACACGCTGTCATTCGATCCGGAGACACGCGCGCTCACGAACGAAACGCGCGGCACGACGTACGAGCCCGCCCCGCTGTCTCCGGCGGAGGACGACATCCGCCGGTCGGGCGGGATCATCAAGATCGGCCGCCGCGAGTTCCGCGAATCGGTGCTGCGCCGGCCGGAGATCACCTGGCCGGACGCCGCGACGGCGCGGTCGCTCACGTCGACCGAGCAGATCCTCTGGGCGCATCGGGTGGACAAGGACGCCGAGGTGCGCGCCGGCGCGACGCTGCGCGTGTATGCGGACCTGCTGCCCGCATCGGACGGCACGGCGCCCTTCTCGATCCACACGTTCAACCAGATCACCGGCGGCGACACGATCCGGCCCAGGCAGATCGCGATCGCGAACGACCACTTCGTCTTCAACCGCCGCGAGGCCGACGACAAGCAGACTGCGATCGGCAAGCAGTTCGCGGATCTGCACGGCATCACGCGCCCGTACTACGCGACGCCGGGCGATGGCATCTTCCACTTCTACTTCCCGGAGCAGGGGCTGGTCGTCCCGGGCGCGCTCATCCCGGGCGCGGACTCGCACAGCCGCGCGTACGGTGCGTATGGCGCGCTCGGCTACGGTGTCGGCTCGACCACGCTCGGCTTCGGATGGGCGACCGGGTACGTGTATTTCACCGTCGCGAAGCAGCGCCGAGTCGTATTCAGCGGCCGGCTGCAGCCCTGGGTGAGCGGTAAGGACGTCGTTCTCGCGCTGCTCGCGCGGTGGGGCCCCAGTCAGTCGCAGGGCATGAGCGTCGAGTTCGTCGACGCCGACAAACAGCTGCCGATGAGCTACCGCAACACGATCGCCAACATGATGGCCGAGGGCGAGGCCACGAACGGCATCTTCGCGCCGGACGACCTCACGTACGCGTGGTACCGCGAGAAGGGTTTCACGGATCTCCCCTACCCGCGCTTCGCACCCGGCGTGGACGCGCGGTACGCGATCGACGAGGAGCTCGATCTGTCGGCGGTCGTCCCGCTCATCGCGAAGCCCTTCAGCCCGGGCAACGCGTTCCCCGCGGAAGAGGTCGCGCGCGAGCGGATCGCATTCGACAAGGCGTTCATCGGGTCATGCACGAACGGTGGCTACAGCGACCTGCTCGAAGCCGCGCTCGTGCTCCGCGCGGCGCGCGACAAAGGCGCCACGCGCGCCGAGAAGGAGTTCGTCATCTTCCCCGGCTCCGGCGGCGTGAAGAAGGACATCGAGCGGACGGATGAGCGGCTCGGCGGCGAGTCGATCGCGGGTGTGTTCCGCTCGGTCGGCGGCGAGATCCGCGAGTCCTGGTGCGGACCCTGCTTCGGTCAGGGCCCCGACGCGCTCGCCAAAGGCCAGACCGCGATCACGTCGTTCAACCGCAACTGGGCCAACCGCATGGGGGTCGGCGGCCTCGGGTATCTCGCGAGCCCGGCCGTCGTCGCGTCCTCCGCACTCCTCGGCTACATGGGCCCGCCGAGCGAGCTGGGCCTGCGCTGGGACGCGACCAGGTTCATCTAGCGCCCGGCCCGTCAACCCGGGCTGTTCCAAAACGGCTTCAAAGTCCCTCCACTAACCAAGCAGGGGCC
>DATEDV010000126.1:0-5918 GCA_035281485.1 Candidatus Limnocylindria bacterium
GGCTCCGCGCTCCTGCTCCTGCAGGGCATCGGCTACACCGACAAGGACGCGACGATCACGCCGGTCGGCGGCCAGAGCGCTCGCATCGCGGCGCTCAAAGGTGGATCGGTCGCCTGCGCGGTCGTCGACATGTCCGAGGAGACCGCGATGAAGTCCCAGGGCTTCAACGTCCTCTTCGACGAGACGAAGTCCGATCTCCAGTGGGGCCGAAGCGGTCTCATGGCGACCGCTGCGTTCCTGCAGAAGAACCCGAACACCGCGCTCGTCGTCGCCGCCGCGACGCTCGAGGCACAGCAGAAGATGTGGACGGACGCCGAGACCGCGGCCAAGGAGTTCGCGAAGTTCGCGCAGCTCAAGGACGACGCGGCGCTGAACTCGGTCAAGGCGTTCCAGAGCTACGGCTCGCGGACCATGTCCTTCACCGAGGGCGCGCTCAAGCTCCCGCAGCAGGTGCTCGCGACCCAGAACCCGGCCATGGGCACCGTCGACCTGAAGAAGACGTACGACCTGAGCTTCCTGCAGAAGCTCAAGGACACCGGCTTCAACACGAAGGTGGGAGTGCCCGCGTCCTAGTGTCCCCGCGGATCTAGTCGTCGTGAGCGCCCCCGCGGCCCGCGCGGTCGTGGGGGCGCTCTTCGTTCAAGGGAGGATCGCCGCATGACCCGGTTCGGCCTGCTCGTGCCCCATTTCGGCCTCGAGGCGGATCAGGACCTGCTCGTCGAGGGCGCGCGGCTGGCCGAGAGCCTCGGCTTCGATTCGCTCTGGGTGCGCGACCACCTCGTCTTCCATCCCCACGGCATGGAGGGGACGGACCGCACCTTCATCGAGCCGTTCGTCACCCTGAGCTACCTCGCCGGCGTCACGGAGAAGATCGGGCTTGGCGCCGCGACGATCATCCCGTTCCGTCACCCGATCCTCATGGCGTACAGCGTCGCCTCGATGTCCTGGATCACGCGCCGGAGGTTCGATCTCGGGATCGGCGCGGGGACCTTCGACCACGAGTTCGAGGTCATCGGCCAGGGCGACGAGGACCGCGTGCAGATGATGAAGGAGCAGGTCCTCATCGCCCGCCGCCTGTGGTCGGGCGAGACGATCGAGTGGGACAGCGCGCGCTACAAGTTCAACGACGTCGACCTCAAGCCCCAGCCACTGCACCCCGTGCCGGTCTGGTGGGGCGGCGCGACGCCCGCGGCCGCGCGCCTCGCGGTGGACTTCTGCGAAGGCTGGCTGCCGGGCCGCATCACCTTCCCGACGTACGCCGCGCGCATCAAGAAGATCCGCCAGATGAGCGAGGAGCAGGGCAAGCCGATGGTCATGACCGGCGCCGTGCCGGTCACGAGCATCGACGACAGCTTCGACAAGGCGACGACGCGCATGAACGTTCCCGGTCTCATCAAGAACGCGAACGCGCAGAAATTCTGGCTCAAGCCGCCGTCCGGCGAGTTCACCAAGATCGAGGAGCTCGACGGCTCCATCCTCGCGGGTGCGCCCGAGGACATCGTCCGCGGCGTCCAGCGCTACCAGGAGCTCGGCTGCGACCTGCTCATCTTCGACTTCCGCATGCGCTTCCCCGACTACCTCGACCAGATCAGGACACTCGCGCGCGAGGTCATTCCTCACGTCTCCGGCACGCGCGACGCGAAGAAGGCCGAGCCCCAGCGGTCCGCGCGGTGACCGGCCACGTACTGATGGCGCGATGAAGACGAAGACCACCACCCAGACCACGCACTACGAGATCCAGAAGAAGCGCCGCGAGTCCCTGCTCGACGAGTGGAAGGGCTACCACAAGAACGTCCTGAAGCGCGGGGACGTCGTGATGCACGACGTCCCCGGTCGCCGGATGCGCAGCGGCGTGTACGCGGGGTGGGACGGCGACCGTCCGACGAAAAATCTCGACGCGACGATCCACGAGCTCGCCCCGCATTCCACGACGACGATCCACCGCCACTCGTGGGACGCCATCGAGTTCATCGAGTCCGGCCGCGGCTGGACCGAGATCGACGGGCAGCGCATCGACTGGCGACCGTGGGACACGCTCCACCTGCCGAGCTGGGCCTGGCACCGGCACGGGAACGACGGCGATACGAAGGCCGTGTTCCACACCTGGAGCGTCGAGCCCATGCTCGAGCAGTTCGGCGTCGCGCTGCTCGAGGACGGTGGCGACACGCCCGTCGCCGAGCTGCCGCCCCGGCCGCGTCAGATCGACGCGATCGACGGCGGCGACCCGCACGCGCGCCGGCGGCAGCGCCTCGCGAAGCAGTGGGCGGGCACGGAGTCCGCCCGGCTCATCACGCGCTTCGACGACGTGCGCGGCCTGGTGACCAAGCGTGGAGCGCGCAGCCTCTTCCTCGTGGACAAGTCGATCGGCTATCACACCGCGGGCTTGTCGGCGGTGATGCACGAGCTCGCGCCGGGCCTCTACCAGTCGCGGCACCGTCACGGCGGCGAGGCGTGGCTGTACGTCGTCTCAGGGCGTGGTCACAGCGAGGTCGACGGCGAGAGCTATCCCTGGGAGGCCGGCGACCTGATCGTCGTCGACCACTGGTCGTGGCACCAGCACTTCAACGACGACAAGGAAAAGACCGCGCGCCTCATCCGCGTCCACAACTTCGACGCGCTGTACGACATGATGCGCATCCTTCTCGACCCGCTGAATCTCTTCGAGGAGCTGCCCGAGCTCGACGCGCCCGACCTCACCGGCATCGTCTGGCCCGACCATTTCGAGGGGCGGCCCGACTAGAAGATGCCCGCGCTGACGGTCCCGCCCGGCATCGAGGGGATCGTCGCGCTGCACGAGCTCCCCGATCCCGCGTGGGAGAGCCGCTGGACGCGCATCGTCGTGCCCGAGGCGGTGAAGGAGCGGCTTCTCAACCTCACCCTGTTCTCGCTCAAGCACCGCGGTCGCATCGACGCCGTGCGGCTGCCGGTCCATGGGCTCATCGTGCTCGCCGGCCCGCCGGGGACGGGCAAGACGACGCTCGCCGGCGGCCTCGCCGACCAGGCCGCGCGCGCGCTCGGCGAGAACGTGCTGTTCGTCGAGGTCGATCCGCACGCGTTCCCGAGCCAGATGCTGGGCGAGAGCCAGCGCAGCGTCGCCCGCCTCTTCGAACGCACGCTGCCCGATCTCGCGCGCCGCGGCCGTCCGACGATCGTGCTGCTCGACGAGGTCGAGTCGATCGCCGTGAACCGCTCCGGCGCATCGCTCGAGACCAATCCCGTCGACGTGCACCGTGCGACCGACGCGGTCCTCGCCGGCGTGGATCAGGTCGCCCGCGCCTGCCCGAACCTCTTGTTCCTGGCGACGACGAACCACGCCGTCGGCGTGGACGCGGCATTCCTGTCTCGCGCGGACCTGGTGGAGGACATCGGACTCCCCAGCGCGGCAGCCGTCGAGCAGATCCTGCGCGACACGCTGGAGCAGGTCGTCGGCGCGGCCCGTCTCGACGGCGCGGCGCTCGGCCCGCTCGCGAAGGCGTGCGTGGACGCGCGGCTGGACGCGCGTCGGGTGCGCAAGCTGGTGCTGCGCGCGCTCGCGTCGAGGCGCGAGCTGGCGCTGACGCCGGAGCGCGTGCGTGTCGATGACATCGCGGCCGCGCTGCGCGACGAGACGAAGTGAGCGCGCGCCCGGACCGCGTGCCCGACGCCTCGACGCGGCCGTGAGCGCCGCGGTCGCGGAGGAGACTCCCGCCGCTCCGCCCGCCGGCATCGGCCGAGACTCCTATCTGCTCGCGGTCTCGCTCTTCCTGCTCATCGCCGCGACGAACATCCTCACGCCGCTGCTGCCGGACATCCGCAACGACTTCGGCGTCAGCATCGCCACGGCGGGCGTGATCGTCGGCTCATACGGGCTCGCGCGTCTCATCATCGACCTGCCCGCCGGGTTCGTGGTCGATCGCGTCGGCCACCTGCGCGTCAGCGTGTTCGGGCTGATCCTGCTCGCCGCGTCATCGCTCCTCGGGCTCAATGCCGCGACCGTGGAGCTGCTGATCCTCGCGCGCGTTGGCGCCGGCGTCGCCGCGGCGATCCTGGGAACCGTGATCCTCGCCGGGCTCGGCGCCACCGCGACGCGAACGAACCGCGGAAAGGTCATGAGCTTCTTCCACGTCGCGAACAACACCGGCATCGCGTTCTATCCGATGGTCGGCGGCCTCATCGGACTCGCATTCGGCTGGCGCGCAACCTTCGCCGTCACGGCTGCGCTGGTCGTCGTCGCGGCGCTGACGCTCATCCCCGTCCTGCTGCGCATCGACCCGCGTCGCGCTCCGCCGTCGCGCACCGTCGAGCAGCATCCCCACGTCCTGCACGGCCGCACGCGCGCGATCGCGCTCGCCGCGATCAACTTCGGCGTGCTGGCTAACATGATCAACCGGCACGGCTTCCGGAACACGATCCTGCCGCTGTACGCCGCGACCGCGCTCGGACTCGGCGGCGTTTCCATCGCGACGGCGATCGCGCTGATGTCGATCACCGGTCTGATGGTCGCGACGCCGGGTGGCATGCTCGGCGACCGCATCGGCCGCCGCCGGATCATCACGACCGGGCTCGCGGCGATCGCGGTCGGCGACCTGGTGTTCCTCCTCACCAACGACCTCTGGACGTTCCTGGCCGCGTCCGCGCTCATCGGCTTCGGGGACTTCTTCGCCAGCTCGCAGACATCGCTGCTGTCCGAGGTCGTGCCGGCGGAGCGACGCACGCAGGTCCTCGGCGGCTACCGCTTCTCAGCCGACCTGGGCGCCTTCGTTGGCCCGATCGTCCTGGCCGCCGTGATGGACCTCGCGAACGCGCAGGCGGCGATCCTGGTGTCGGTCGCGATACTTCTCACCGCGTCGGCGCTGTCACGGTTTGCGGTGCCAGTGCAGGGAGGGAGCAGGGCATGACGAAACAGAGCGGCGACGGCGCGCCCGCCGAGTCGAAAACGAGCGCCACCGTCGATGACGTCCTGAGGCGGATCGATCCGAAGGAGGTCATCGATCTGGCGCTCGCGCTCGGGAACATCGACAGCCCGACCGGCAGCGAGGGCCCGGCCGGCGAATTCGTGTACGAGTGGCTGGGCAAGAACGGATTCGCGCCGAAGAAGTACGCGATGATCCCCGAGCGTTTCAACGTCGCCGCGACGCTCGATGGGGCGGGTGGGGGATACAGCCTCATCTTCAACGCGCACCTCGACACCACCCTGCGCCCCGACGCGGTGTGGTCCGCCCGCGATCCGAGCGACCCGCTGTACCACTCCGCGTGGGTCGAGGGCGACCAGATCTACGGCGACGGCGTCGTGAACGACAAGGGGCCGATGGCCGCGTTCCTCGTGGCCGCGAAGGCGATCAAGGAATCTGGCTTCCAGCTGAAGGGCGACCTCATCGTGAGCGCGGTCTGCGGCGAGATCTCGCGCGAGCCGATCGAGGACTGGCAGGGGCCGCTCTACATGAGCAAGGACCTCGGCGTGCGCTTCATGGTCACGCACGGCGTCGTCGCCGACTACGCGCTGGTCGCCGAAGGCACGGGCTTCGGCATCGTCGGGATCGAACCCGGCAAGGCGCACTTCAAGGTGACGATCCTCACCGACACGCCGCGCTACTACACGCCGTACCTACCGCGCCCGACGGGTCTCGCCGACTCACCGAACGCGATCGTGCGTGCGAGCGCCGCGATCGCCGCGTTCGAGGAGTGGGCCTACGACTACCAGCAGCGCAATACGTACAAAGGTGAGATGGGCACGATCGTCCCGAAGGCGAGCGTGAACGCGATCCGGAGCGGCTACCCGTTCAACCTCACGAGCGCGCCACAGATCGCCGCGTTCTATGTGGACACGCGGATCCTGCCCGGCGCCAATCCGATGGACATCCGCGACGAGCTCCGCGGCGTTCTGAAGAAGGTCGGGATCGAGGGCACCGTCGAGCTGTTCCTTTATCGCCCCGGCTTCG
>DATEDV010000127.1:0-13768 GCA_035281485.1 Candidatus Limnocylindria bacterium
AACGTGGTCCGCTCCGGAGCGGCGGGAAGGGCGCCGCCCGGCGTGAGCTGCGTGTAGGCGGCCCGGGCGAGCCGCATCGATCCACGCCAGTTCGCGCCGACCGCCGTGTCCCGATCGCGTGCGGCAACGCGAACGATCTGCAGCGCGCCATGACGGCCGCGGGGCGCGAATGTGAGGGCTTCGATCCGCGCGTGGTCGGTCTCGTGGACCGCGAGGGGAAGTGCATCCTCGACGAGGAACGCCTGCGCTTCACCGCGCAGGATGTCGGCGCCGAAGCCTCGTCGCTTCGGAGCGGCGAGCCCCGCGCGATAGGCGCGGACGGCGCTTTGGTCCAGTCGTTTGGCTTCGTCGAACGCCGCCTCGTCGGTGAGCACGACGCGTCCGTGAACGGGATGCGTGATGCCGAGCGAGAGCCACAGGCCACCGGGCGTGACGCTACCGGACACGATGCCATTGCCGACGTCGAGCGGTTTGTATGGCTTCCGCGGATCGAGGCGCGTCGGACGCATTCGAGTCAGCGCGCGCGCCGACCTACGCTTACCGCGTGGACGTGCTGCACGCGCTCACCGTAGCGGAAGCACGCGCGCTCACTCGCAAAGCCTGATGCCGTACGAGCTCCTGCCGCGGTATCCCGTCGTAGGCGAGCTCAACCTCGGACATGACGCGCTGGCCGCCGACGCCGCGCGTATCACGCCTGCCGTGCTCGCGATCGACGGACCCGCCGCCGTCGATTGGAAACGATTCGTGGCCGACCTGACCGCCGCTCTCGATCGCCGCGGCGTGCGCACTCGCACGGTCGACACGCGTACGCGCATGCGCCCGTGGTCGGAGATAGAACACCGGACCGAGACGGAGGCGCTACGGAACGATCCGGTATTCGCCGCGGAGCCGGCAGCCGCGCTCCAGGAGCTGTTCGCCTCTTCGCCCGACGCCACGCGCGAAGATGCCACGCTCACCATCGTGTTCGGCCCCGGCGCCGGCCTCGCCCGGTCCGACGCACTCTGGTACGTCGACCTCCCCAAGCGCCTGGCGCTCGCCGCCGCCGAGCGGGGCCACGCCACGAATCTCGGTCAGCCGCTGGGCGCGACCGGCACGGCGCGCCGGACGATGTTCGTCGATTGGCCGATCGAGGACCGTCACCGGCGGACCGTCCTGTCGCGCCTCCAGCGATACGTCGATCTTGGCGCCATCGAGCAGCCGCGGTCGCTGACCGGCGACGCGCTCCGCGCATCGATCGCCGCGCTCGTCGGCGCGCCGTTCCGCACGCGGCCGACGTTCCTGCCCCAGCCGTGGGGCGGCCGCTGGGCTAACGACGTGCTCGGAGTGCGTGACTCTGAGCCGAACGGCGGCCTCGGGTATGAGCTGATCGCGCCAGAGAGCGGCGTTCTCCTGGGCGAACGCGACACTGTCGAGGTCGCCCTCGATCTCATCGTCTCCGAACACGCCGACGCGCTGCTCGGTACCGACGTCACGCGCCGCTTCGACCGACATTTCCCCATTCGCTTCGACTACCTCGACACCGTGGGCGGCGGGGATCTCTCCGTGCACTGTCACCCGCGCGACGGGTACATGCGCGAGATCTTCGGCGTCCCGTACGCGCAGGACGAGAGCTACTACGTGATGTTCACGCGGCCCGGCGCGCGCATCCATCTCGGACTACGCGACGACGCCGACGTTGACGAGCTCCGGCACGCGGCCGAACGCTCTCAGACCGAGGCGACGCCCTTTGCGATCGACCGTTTCGTCAACGCGCTGCCCGCGCAGCGGCACCAGCTCTACCTGATCCCCGCGGGCACCGCTCATGGAAGCGGCGAGGGCAACGTGGTCCTCGAGATCAGCGCGACGCCCTACGTCTACAGCCTCCGTCTGTACGACTGGATGCGTGCGGGCCTCGACGGCACGCCACGCGCGGTGCAGCTCGAGCACGCGTTCGCGAACCTGGACGCGCGACGGCGCGGCGATGCCGTCGACCGCGAGCTCGTGCCGCCGCCGCGAGAGGTGCGCCGCGGCGCGGGGTTCGTGGAGTACGAGATCGGCCGGCATCCGGAGCTGTTCTTCGTCGTGCACCGGCTCGACGTCAGCGACGTCGCGGACGATGTGACCAACGGACGGTTCCATGTGCTGAACCTGGTCGAAGGAGACGAGGTGCTGATCAGGACGCGTTCCGGACGCGAGCATCGGCTCTCTTATGCCGAGACGATCATCGTGCCGGCGATGGTCGGTGCATACGCCGTGATCCGCACCGGCAGATCCTTCGCGAAGCTTGTGAAGGCATTCGTCGCGTGAGGCTGGCCGGCGTCGCTGCGGCGCTCGAGATCGGTGGGACACACGTGTCCTCCGGCTTGGTCGCGATGGATCGGTCCCTCGTTCTCCCGCGGACCATGGCGCGCAGCGATTTCGCCCCGAACGCCACGCGGGACGAGCTGTTGGGCGCGATCGTGGGGGCCGCCAAGCGACTCGCTCGCGCGGACGTCCGCCGTCTCGGTGTCGCGACGCCGGGCCCTTTCGACTACGAGCGCGGCGTCTCGCGCATCCGCGGAGTCGCGAAGCTCGACGCACTGTATGGCGTCGACCTACGATCGGAGCTCAGCTCGGCGGTCGCGCTCGAACCCAAGAACGTGTCATTCCTGAACGACGCCAGTGCGTTCCTGATCGGCGAGTGGTGGGCCGGCGCTGCGCGACGCCATGACCGTGCGATCGGCGTGACGCTCGGCACGGGCTTGGGGTCAGCGTTCATGGAGCGAGGCGAGATCGTCGAGACCGACCCGCGTGTGCCACCGGAAGGTCGATTCGACCTTGTGCCGTTCCGCGGCGGTGCGGTCGAAGACGTGTTGTCCAGCCGGGCCGTGCGTGCGGCCTATGGCGATGCAGGTGCGGACGTGGTCGAGATCGCGAGCCGCGCGCGCGCCGGTGAAGCCCGCGCGACCTCGGTCTTCCGCAGCTTCGGCGGCGCTTTGGGCGAGTTCCTCGCACCCTGGCTCGGGCGCTTCGAGCCGAGCTCTCTCGTGATGGGCGGCTCGATCGCGCGCTCGTGGGACCTCTGGTCTGACGAGTTCCGCGCCGCGTGCGCACCGGCACGTGAGCTAGCGTCCTGCGGCGTCGCCGAGCACCTCGATGAAGCCGCGCTGCTCGGCGCGGCCTATGACAGCGCTCGCCGGTCGGTCTACGCGTCGCCGCTGTGGGTCAACCGGTGGCGAGCCAGTCGAGGGTGACCGCGGCCGTCCACGACTGGTTCGGCGATCCGAGCGGTTCCGCGGTGAATGGCTCGTAATACTCCGCGAACTGTGCGCCGCGACGCGCGAGCAGCGCGAGGTTGGCGTCGCGAAGGCGCGCCGCCTCCGGCTCGAGTCCGTGTGCGCGCAGCCCGCACCAGAGCAGCCAGTTGATCACCGGCCACGCCGGCCCCCGCCAGTACGCGCGCGGACGGAACTCCGGTGAGCGCGCGCCGGTGCTGAGGACGACGGGGAAGGCGAGCCCTTCGGCCCCGGCGAAATCGGGTCCGAAGATCCGGTCGGCGAACCGCCGCGCTTCCTCGCGGCTCAGGCTCGGCACCAGAAGCGGGCACAGCCCCGCGCTGGTCACGCAGCGGATCGGACCACCCGCGCGAAGGTCGAGGTCGAGCGCGAGCTCGAGCCGGTAGTCCCAGCGAGCACGCACCGCGGCGGCCGAGCGGGTGGACCACTCGGCGATCGCGCTGCGCTCCTCCGCGGGCGCGCCGGCCAGCTCGGCGATCTGCGAGAGCGCGTCGTTCGCTGCCACGAAGATCGCACTGCACTGCACGTCCTTGATGAGGAAGGGATGCGTGCGCTGGATCCGCTCATCCTCATAGCCCAGGTCGCGCAGGAGTCCGACGAGCCACAGGTAGCGGTCGTATTCGGCCTTCGAGGGACGTTCGGCGGTGTCGACGAGGCTCACGTCGGTGCGTGGATACGGTGGGATCTCGCCGACCTCGATCCGCGCGAGCGCAGCATCCCAGCGCGGCGTGTTGTCCGTGCCCTCCCACGGGTGGTAGACGGTGATGAGGCCGGAGCGCTCCGCGTCGCGTCGCTCGACCAGATAACGGTGCCACGCCAGCAGCTTCGGGTAGAGCGCACACGCCCGCGCCACGAGCGCCCGGCGCTGCTCTTCGGTCACGTGCTCCGCGCGGGCGATCACGAGCACCCGCCACACGGCGATCGCGTGCATCGGCGGTTGGATCAGCCCGCTCGTGGCGACGGTCGTGGGTGCCGCGCTGACGTCGCGCGATCCCCAGAGCTCCGGTCCCGGCCAGTAGTCGGGGACCTTCGGGTCGAAGACGATGTGTGGCACGCGTCCGTCCGACCACTGCGCCTCGAAGAGATGCTCCAGCTCCTCCAGCGCGCGGGCCGGATCCAGATGCGCGAGGCCGATCGCGATGAACGCGCTGTCCCAGCTCCACTGATGCGGATAGAGACGCGGCGCGGGCTTCGTCCAGCCTCCGACGTCATTCGCGCGCAGCACCGCGGCCGCGTCGCTCCAGAGCTGTGCGTCGCGCGGCGACGCGGGAGCGGGAATACCGGAGATCAGTGAGGCGCTACGACGGCTTTGCCGCTCGTCTCGTCCATCCAGCGGATCTTGTGCGGCTCCGGCGCCAGCTGGAGCATCTGGTCGGGCTTGAAGACGTCGTCCGCGGGGGCAACGACCTTCAGCGAGTCTTCGCCGACCTTCACGGTGAGCAGGGTGTGCGATCCCAGAGGCTCGGACACCACGACGCGACCCCGGAATGGTCCCTCGCCGAGGCGGATGTTCTCCGGCCGGATGCCCAGGAGCAGAGCCTTCCCATCCATGCCGGGAGGGCCCGAGATCTGCCAGCCGTCCCCCACCGCGGTGCCGTTCTTCGCGGTGGCCTTCATGAAGTTCATGGGCGGCGACCCGATGAACGAGCCGACGAACACGCTTGCCGGCCGGTCGTACAGGATCGACGGAGTGTCGACCTGAACGATCTCGCCGTCCTTCATGACCGCGATGCGGTCGCCCATCGAGAGCGCTTCGATCTGGTC
This sequence comes from Candidatus Limnocylindria bacterium, assembly GCA_035281485.1. GTDB lineage: Bacteria > Chloroflexota > Limnocylindria > P2-11E > P2-11E > CF-39. Next base: position 5,019 of record DATEDV010000127.1, read on the forward strand.
GTGGGTCACGTACACGGTGGTGCGCTTCACGTCGGTGTGAAGACGCTTCAGCTCCGCCCGCGCGTGCAGGCGGAGGAGCGCGTCAAGATTCGAGAGCGGTTCGTCCATGAGCAACACCGGCGCGTCGGTCACGATCGCACGGGCGACGGCGACGCGCTGCCGCTGACCACCCGAAAGCTGCGCCGGATAGCGATCCAGGAACGGCTCGAGCTGCAGCAGAGCGGCGCCCTCCTTGACGCGACGCTCGATCTCGGACTTGGTCTTTTTGCGCATGCGCAGGCCGAACGCGATGTTGTCGTACACCTTCATGTGCGGGAACACCGCGTACGACTGGAACACCATCGCGATGTGGCGATCGCGCGGAGGCAGGTCCGAGACCTCGCGGTCGCCGATGCGCACCGTGCCGCCGTCGATGCGCTCCAGACCGGCGAGACAGCGGAGCAGTGTCGTCTTCCCGCAGCCGGACGGTCCGAGCAGGACCATGAACTCGCCGTCACGGATCACGAGATCGACGTCCTTCAGCGCCGTCGTCTTGCCGAACACCTTGCGGACCGTCTCGAACGCGACGCTTGCCATCAGCTCACCGTCCCGGTCCCCACAGATTGAACAGGTACTTGCGCATGAAGAAGATGAAGAAGAGCGAGGGGATGATCATGAAGAAGCCACCGGCGAACCGGAAATAGAGCGGGGACTGGTTCAGCGTCGCGAGGATGTGGGCCGGCAGCGTCCGCTCGCGCACCGTGAGGATCGTGGCCGCGAAGACCTCGTTCCAGCTGCTCACGAACGCGAAGATCGCGGCGGCCGCCAGACCGGGGAGAGCGAGCGGCAGCGCCACCCGCATGAACGCGCCGAGGCGCGAGGTGCCGAGCGTCATCGCGGCCTCCTCGAGCTCGCGCGACACGCTGTAGAACACGCCGGCGGTGACGATGACCACGAACGGCAGGACCATCGCCGAGTGGATGATCACGACGCCGAGGAGCGTGTCGTACAGGCCGATGCCGATGAACGCGACCGCGAGCGGGATCGAGAGGATCGCGATCGGGAACATCTTCGACGACAGCACCGCGAGGTGGAACATGTCGCGACCCGGGAAGCGGAAGCGCGCGAGCGCGTAGCCGGCGGGCGCGCCGATCGCGAGGCTCAGGACGATGGTCCCCAGCGCCACGATGATGCTGTTCTTCACCGACGGCAGGACCCCGGTCGAGTTCACGAAGAACGACATCGTGTCGGTCGAGAACTTCGTCGGCAGGAGCGACTTCGGAAAGTCGTAGACCGCGGCGCTCTGGCTGAAGGCCGCGACCGCGATGAGGTAGATGGGCACGAGCGTCCACGCCGCGAGGAAGATCGCCACGCCGTAGAGCAGCACGCGATCGATCACCGTCCGGCGCGTGAGGCTGGCGCGCTTGGCGGGCGGCGCGGCGGCGGTCATCGCTGGATCTCCGCGTCCTTGACGCGCAGCAGGCGCAGGTAGAAGAAGACGACTGTCATCGTCATGAGGAGGATCAGCGCCGCGAAGGCCGCGGCGATGAACTCGTTCCGGTTGTTGTAGTACCAGTCGTACGCCTCGTACGACAGCACCGGAAGCTGGCGTCCTGCGAGCGCCAGGACGACCGCGAACGTCTGGAAGGCGAAGATCGTGCGGATGATCAGCGCCGACTGCAGGCTCGGACGGAGCATCGGCAGCACGATGAGCATCGTGCGCTTGAGCCGCGAGGCGCCGAAGAGATCGGCGGCCTCGAAGTACTCACGCGGGATGAGCTGGAGGCCCGCGAGGAGCACCACGAGCACGATCGCCGTCGCGCGCCATGACTCGGCGACGATGACCGTGCCGAGCAGCAGGTGCAGGTTCTCGTACGAGAGGAAGTTGATGGGATCCTTCGTGAGACCGAGGCCCGCGAGCATGCTGTTGAGGTACCCGGTGTCGGCGAAGATCGAGAGCCACACGATCCCCGCCGCGAGGTCCGAGATCGCGAGCGGGAGCGCGAAGATGTACAGGAAGGCGCCGTGGCCCGGAAACCGCGAGTGGATGAGCAGCGCCATGGCCAGCGCGAGCGCCAGCTGCACGGGGACCACCAGCACGAGCAGGAGGAGCGTGTTGCGCAGCGAGTCCACGAATGCGACGTCGGTGACCATGCGCCGGTACGCCTCGAGGCTCAGCGTTCCCGGGATCATCTGGAAGGACAGCAGGATCGCCTGCGCCACGGGGATGAGGATCAGCAGCGTCAGGAAGATGATCGTGGGCGCGAGGAGGCCGAGCGGGAGGACGGCATCCGACCGCGCGATGCGCGCGGGGAATGGCAGCGCCCTCCCAGCTCGGACCGCCATCTAGGTCACTTCACCTGGCACGGCCCGGTGCTCGCCGGATCCGGCCGCCAGCACGGAGCCTTGGTGTCGTTCATGACCGTTTGCAGGATCGCGGCCTGCTCATTCAGGACCTTCTGGATCTCCTCGTTCCTGATGACGATGCGCTGGAACGTGTCCAGCTGGACCTTGTTGAACTCGCCGCCCTTGGCACCGAGGCCGATGGGCAGCAGCGCGACCTTCGCGTCGGCGTGCTTGGCCTGCTTCTGCACGCCGTCCGCGATCGACTTGAGATGCGCGGGCACCTCGGCGGGCAGCGCTGCGGTGAGGACCGGGAAGAACGCGACCGCGGTGAGCGTCTTGCCCTGGACCGGCGTCGTGGTCATGTAATCGATGAATGCCTCAGCCCCGGTCTTGTTCGGCGTGCTCTTCGGGATGCCGAGACCGGCGAGGACCGACATGTAGTAGAGGCCCTTCGGCCCCTTCGGAGCGGGTGCGGCGACGAAGTCGTTCGGCTTGCCTTCGAACGCCTTCACGAGACGCGCGACGTGGTCGAAGCCGACCCAGACCTCGCCCGACAGCATCGACTCCTGCATGAAGTCGATCTGGAGGGACTGCGGGTTGGTGTACTGCCACAGCGCCTTGAGGTCGTTCCACAGGGACACCGCCTCGGGCGACTTGTACGTCGTGACCAGGCCGCCGGTGTAGGCGGGATACATGTACCCCTGGATGAGACGGTGGAGCAGCGACATCGGACCGGCGGGGAGACCGCAGCGCTTACGGCCGGTCTGATCCGAGATGTTCTTGCACCACTGCGTCAGCTGCTGATAGGTGATGTTGTCGACGTTCGCTCCCGAGGGGAGGTATTGCAGGGCCTGCTTGTTGATGCCGAGGATGTACGTGGCCTGCATCCATGGGATGTAGATCTGGCGGCTCGTGCCGAGCTTGCCGAGCTCCATGAACTCCGCGGGGAAACCGCGGCTCTGGAGCTTCTGAGCGAGCGGCGTCAGGTCCTCGAACAGGTTGAGGTCGAGAGCGCCGAAGTCGCCGTGGAGTCCGCCGATGACACCGACGGTGCCCTTGCCGGCCTTCGACTCCGCGACGATGCGATCGGTGAACGGACCGGCCGTCTCTCCGCGGAATTCGACCTTCGCCGCGGTGAAGCCGGACAGGATCTGTGAGCGCAGAGCCTCGGACTCGGTGACCGTGTTGAGCTGCGTCGAGAGCATCACGAACGGTTCGCTCGACACAGCGGGACCGGTGCCGCCGGGGCTGGTCGTTGGTGTGGTTCCCGGACCGCCGCCGCACGCACCGGCGACCAGGCCGAGCGCGAGGGCGAATGCGGCGGGCGCTCTGAGGTGTCGCATGGACAACTCCCCTCCTTCGCAGAACTACCGCGACTATATGCCTACGAGTACGTGAGGGCCGCCTGAAGCACCATCTCCGGTCGTTTCAGTGCCTCGAACGCGGCGGCTGCCTGTTCGATCGCGAAGACCGAGCGCGGCAGCCCGCCGAGAACGACCTCACGCCGCCGGACGAGCTCGACGCCGAACGCCCGCAGGGGTCCGATCTGCCATCGAGGGTGAAGATTCCCGATCTGACCTGAGCGGATCTCCACGCCGTTGTGGTGGAACTCGTCGCCGAGGAACAGGCCCGCGGCCTCACCCTGGTAGAAGCCCACCGCGACCACGGTGCCGCGCCGGCGGACCGTGCGGATCGCGTCGTGGAGCGCGCGGGAGCTGCCCGAGCACTCGAACGCGACCGGGATGCCGTCGGGACCGTGTTGGCGCTTCAGCCGGAGCGCAACGTCTTCGCCGGTCGCGTCGACCGTCTCCAGGCCGAGCGACCGCGCGATCTCGAGGCGCTGCGCCAAGCGGTCGACGGCGTAGACCGTGGCGGCCCCGGTCGCGCGCGCGACCTGCGCGAGGATCAGCCCGACCGGCCCGCAGCCGAACACGACCACGGGCGCGCCGGCGTGACGCTCCTCGGCGTAGGCCACGGCGTTCACGGCGATCGGAAGCATCTGGGCGAGGTCGGCGCCGTCCTCGAACGGCAGCTCGTCCGGAAGACGCTGCGCGCGGGCATCCACGACAGGGAGCGTCGTGAACTCGGTGTGACGCCACTTGCCGTACACGCGTGTGCCGGGAGGGACGTCCGGATCGCCGCTCGCCATCACGGTGCCGGCGGCGCGATAGCCGAAGACGATCGGATGGTCTTGCGCTGGAGCGCCGGGCATGAAGATGCGCAGCTCAGGGTCCCACGTCTTATGGAGGTAGGGATTCGACGCGTCGCGTCCGATGTACGTCATCTCGGTGCCCGGGCTGATCACCGACAGCGCGGTACGGATGCGCACCATGCCGGCCGGAAGCGCGCGCAGCGGGTACTCGTGGCACTCGACCGCGCCCGTCTCGGTGATGCGGACGGTGCGGCCGCCGATCTCGCCACGCTCGGCGAGGGCGTCCGCGAGGCTCACGCGAGTCCCGCCTCGCGCATCTTCTCGCGGACGTAGGCGACGGACACCGGAAGCACGGCGGACGCGTCGCCGGAGAGTGCCGCGAGCTCGAACGACGCGTACCCCGTGTACTTGATGCGCGCGAGTGCCCCGAAGACCGTCACGAGATCCAGGTGGCCGCGGCCCGGCTCGTATCGCTGCGAGTCGGCGAGGTGCAGATACGCGAGCCACTCTCCCGCGGCCTCGAGCGACGCACCCATGTCGGCCTCCTCGATGTTCATGTGGAAGACATCCCCCATCACGAACACCGACGCGCTGCCGATCCGCTGCCGGAGGCGAAGGGCGTCCGCGATCGTGACACACACGTCGTTCTGGTAGCGATTGATCGGCTCCACGTAGAGCTTCGCGCCCGAGCGCTCGGCGCGCGACGCGAGCGCGCGCATCCCTTCGACGAAGATGAGCTCGTCGGCATCGCGCGCTCGCCCCGTGCCGATGTTCGGAAGGTTGCGCGTGCGTCCCCAGATCGGGACCACGACGCAGCCGGTCCCCAGCTCGCCGGCGACGGCGACCAGACGCGCGAGGTCCTTTCGAGCGAGACGGATCTGCTCGGGGTCGGGATCGATGAGCCAACCGCGATAGCCCCCGCAGATCGCGGAGACGGGGATGTGCTCGCGGAGAGCGAGCTCGGCATCGTCGAACGGCTGCTGGGAGAGCTCGATGGCCTCGAAGCCGAAGCGGCGGGCGTTGTCCCACTTCTCGCGCAGCGACGCGCCCGGAAGAAGCCGGTCCTGGATGGACAGGCGCACGCGCTCACCGTCCTTCACGTGAGGCTCACCCACCTCTCCTGGGTCGCGCTCTCGAGCGCCGCCGCGACGAAGCGTGCGTGCCGCAGCCCGTCTTCGAACGTCGCGATGGGCGCGGCGGGCGCGCGCTCGTCCCCCGCGAGACGCCCGTAGACGGCCGCCAGGAAGTTCCGGCGCGCTTCGTTCGGCCCCGCTGGGAGTGCCGCGAGGTCGCGCGCCGCCGCCGAGACGAGGTCATCTCCCCGCGCGACGACGACCGCCTCCCCGGCGCGCGAGCCCAGCCACAGCTCGTTCGGACGTTCGTGCCGCCAGGTCGCCGAGCCGGTGGACCCGTCGAACGACAGCTCCATATCGTTCCGATGTCCCGCGGCGGCCTGCGATAGGGCGAGAACGCCGGTCATGCCGTCGGAGAAGCGGAGCAGCAGGCCCGCATGGTCCTCGGTGCCGCGGCCGTGGAGTCGACCGAGCTGCGCGGCCACCGCCACGACGTGCTGCCCGCTCACGATCTCCGCGAGATCGAGCCAGTGCGCGCCGATGTCCGCGATCGCGCGCGAGGCGCCGCCGCGCGCCGCCTCGACGCGCCAGTTCGCGTCCGTCGCGAGGAGCAGCCAGTCCTGGAGGAACGAGCCGCGCGCGGTGTGAAGCGGACCGAGATACGTCGTCCGCTCGGCGAGCTCCACGACGAGCGGGTGGAACCGATAGTTGTACGCGAGCGCGGCGAAGCGTCCGCTATCGCGTGCCAGGGCGACGAGCTCCTCCGCACCACGCACGTCGACCGCGAGCGGCTTCTCGCAGATCACGTGCTTGCCCGCGCGCAGGGCGCGCCCGGCGAGCGCGACGTGAAGGTCGTTCGCCGCGCAGACATGCACGACGCTCACCGCCGGATCCTCGATCGCGCTGGCGTCTTCCATCGCGCGACGCGCGCCGATCGGCCCGGCGTATGCGATGCCGAGCTCGCTCAGCGCATCCGCGTGCTTGGTCCCGGCGTACCCCGAGCCGACGACGAGGGCGCGGACCACTTCCACGACGTCATTGTGCCCACGGTCCCAGAATCGGGAGGTGCCCGAGTTCATCCCCTTTCGCGCTCTGCGCTACGACACAGCGGTCGCCGGTCCGCTCTCCGACCTCATCTGTCCTCCCTATGACGTCATCGACGAGGCGGCGCGCGACCGGTTGTACGCGCGCGCGGCCCGGAATTTCGTGCGCGTCGAATACCCCCGTGAGTCCGACAGCTACGCGAGCGCGGCGCGGCAGCTCGGCGCGTGGTCAGGCGAACGCGTTCTCATTCGCGACGAGCGCGACTCCTTCTACGTACACGATCACGAGTTCGAGCTCGGCGGCCGGCGTTTCGTGCGCCGCGGCGTCTTCGGCGCGCTTCGCCTCTACCCGAAGCGCGAAGCGGTCGTCCTTCCGCATGAGCAGACCTTTTCGGGACCGAAAGCCGATCGCCTCGAGCTGCTGCGCGCGACTCGCGCGAATACGAGCCCCGTCTTCGGCATGTTCTCGGACGACCATGGGCTGATGCGCTCGCTGGGAGAGGCCAAGGGCTCGCCGGCAGGCGAGGCGACGATCGGCACGGAGCGTCACCGCCTCGCGCGGATCGATGACCCGGCACTGGTCGCGGGCATAGCGTCGGCCCTGCGTGACCGGCGCGTCTACATCGCCGACGGACACCATCGCTACGAGACCGCGCTGAACTACCTCGGCGAGCGCGGCAACGTCCGGGACGACGCGCCCGAGCGATACGCGCTCACGTATCTGTGCGCGCTCGACGATCCGGGTCTTCGCATCCTCGCGACACATCGGGTCGTCCGGGGCGCTGACGAAGCGCTCGCGTCTGCGATCGCGCGCTCCTTCGACGTCGGCGAGATCGACCGCGGCGCGCTCGGCGACATACAGCCGGGCATCGTCCTCGCGCGAGACGGACGGTTCCGCGCGCTCACGCTGCGCACATCGGTAGATCTGGCAGGACTGCCGACGGCGTGGCGCACGTTGCCGGTCGCGATCGCGGAGGAGTTCCTGCTGAAGGCGGCGCGCGACGCCGGCGGCGAGATCGCCTACGAGCACGACACCGAGCGCGCTATCGCGGCGGGGACGGCGGTGCTGCTGCGGGCGGTCGAGCCCGAGACGCTCCGCAGCGTCGCGGACGCCGGCGAGCTCATGCCGCAGAAGACGACCTATTTCTATCCCAAGGTGCCGGCCGGCCTGGTGGTGCGCACGCTCGACCCCTAGCGATACGCGAAACGCGGCCGGCCGAGATCGGCGACGAAGCTGAGCACGGCGAAAAGCGTCACGAGGACGAGAGCGCTCGCGGTCAAGGCGGCCGCGTCGCGGCTCGCGATCGCCTGCAACGTCACGTATCCGATGCCGTTCCAGTGGAAGATGTATTCGACGATCGGCAGGCTCGCCACCGAGATGCGCAGCCCAGAGCCGAGACCCTCGAGCGCTACCGGAAGCGCGTGCGGAAGGACGTGGACGCGCAGGATCCAGCTCTGCAAGAGTCCCTTGGCGTTCGCGGTCGTCACGAACTCCGCATCGAGAACGTCGCTGACTCGGGCCGCCGTCAGCTGAGCGGTCACCGCGATCGCCGGCAACGCAACCGCGAGCAGCGGGAGGACGATGTGCTCGTCGTAGCCAAAGCCGTAAACGGGTAGGAAGCGCGAGCCGGTCGCTGGATCGGCCCCGAAGACGATCACGGCGACCTGCAGGAAATACGCGACGAAGAACGAAGGCACCGCCGCCATCAGACCCGTCGCCGTCAGCACCGCGCCGCCCGCCACCGCGCGCCGCCGCACGGCACCGACCACCGCCCCGACCAATACGCCCAGGGTCAACGCGATGGCCGCTGCGCCGAGCAGCAGCACCGCGCTACGCAGACCGGCATCGATGACGATCTCGTGCAGCGGCATCCGATACAGGTCACTCAGCGGCGCGCCGCAGGTGCGTGACGCCGGTGGCACGGCTGCTCCCGGCGCGGCCACGGGCGTGCAGAGCGCGCCGGGACCGCCGGTCATGGAATACGACCCGTAGCGCGACATGGCGATCGGCGTGAGCGCCGACAACAACATGAACAGGACGAGCGCGACTAGCGGGATCAGGGCGGCGCGGATCGCGAGGCTCATCGTCGGAGCTCCGGCGCGCCGTACGCATCGCGACCGGCGATGTAGCCAAGGATCGCGGCGACATCGGCACGA
>DATEDV010000128.1:0-4260 GCA_035281485.1 Candidatus Limnocylindria bacterium
GCTGATGACGCTGCGGCCGCTGTCGCCTTCGCCGGACGCACGCGCGTCCGAGGCCGCCAGGAATCCGTCCGGGTCGTCGCTGATCGCACGCGCGGCCGAGGTCACGGCACCGTCGGCGTCCGCCGTCAGGACGTGCGGCTCGGTCGGGATGATGCTGGACCGAGCGCTCGCGCCGTCGCTGATGAGCGCGTCGTTCTCGGACAGCGTGCCGGAGACGAGCGCGCCGTCGCGCGCCGCCGTGGGTTCGCTCGCCATGGCGCTGGATGCGTTGCTGAGGTCGCTGCCCGCCGTGCGGGACGCGCCGACCGTGGCGCCACCGAGCGCGAACGCCTTGCTCATCCGCTGGTCGACGCCCATGGCCGACAGCCGGCCGGCGTCACCGGTGCGGATCGCCGCGGTCTCTTCGGCGGAGAGATCGAAGCCACGGAGCGCGCCCGTGGGGTCTGTGCTGAGCTGACGCCGGAATGCGGCGTCGCTGATGGCCCGCTGAACGACCTTGGTGATCGCTTCTTTCGACATCTTTGTCCTCCCTGCTGGTTGTGGCGGAAGAGTCGCGCGCCTTCGGTTGCCCTTCGTTCACTCCGGTGGCGCGCTCTCTGTGATGCTGGTTACGTTCCCCTCGACCGCGCTCTCCTGCTCCCCTTGGCTCCCCCTTCTATTCGAGCTCCGGCAGATCTACCGGTTCGCCGCGCGGTTTGCAGACCCCGCAGTGCAGCGCGTCCTCGACGACGAGCGCGCGCAACGTCGCGTGTTTGGCTCCGCGGAAGACGTCGATGACAAAGGGGTGGGTGCGCGCATGCTCGCGGCACGCTCCGCGGCCGCAGAAGCGGCACGCACCGAGCGCCGTGCGCTCGCAGGTCCAGCAATCCAACCCTTCACGCTCCCCCGACCGCGGAGCCTATCCCGGCGGCACCGACATAATGCGCCGTCCGCGCCCGAAATTCGCCTAGTGTTTCGCCGGAGCCCCGGACCAAGCGAGCGAAGTCGGCGCGCGCCAGGCCCGCCAGCGTGAGGTCCGTCACGGCGGTGACCGTGGCCGTGCGCGGGAGCCCGAACAGGAGCGCCAGCTCGCCGAAGCCGGCCCCCCGCTGGAGGCGGCGCAGCACCGCCCCGCCGGCCGCGACCTCGGCCTCGCCCTCCCGGACGATGTAGTACCCGTCGGCGGCGTCCCCCTCGCGGAACACCACCGCCCCCGCTGGAAAGCGCTTTGTCACGAGGCGTTGCGCGAGACGGTCGAGCTCCTGCGGCTCGAGCCCGCGGAAGAAGGGCAGCGCCGCCAGCTCAGCCCGCTCGGCCGCGGACGCGCGTATCCGGGCGGCGATCTCGTACCGGTCGGTGACCCAGCGCTCGAAATGCCCGCGGTCGAGCGACCACAGGACGCTGGGCTCCAGCGTCCGCACGGTGGCGCCGCGCGGGCGGCGATCGAGCAGCGCCAGCTCGCCGAAGCCCTCACCCGGGATGATCGCGCCCTTGACCGTGCCGTCCTCCGCGATGACCTGAAGACGGCCCGAGCGTACGAGGTAGAAGCGGTCGCCGGGCTCGCCGGCCGTGATGACGGTCGTGTCGGCTGGCACCTGGTGCTCCTCGAGGTGCGAGGCGATCGCGAGGAGCGCGGGGCCCGGCAGGCCGGCGAGGAATCGGATCCGCGCGAGCACGCGTGCCCGCTCGTCCAGCGCGGCCGCCCGAGCACGCTGCAGGCCGGCGGCGCGCCTGCGGATCAGGCCGCGTGCGGTCGCGACGCCGCGCGCGGCGAGGGCGACCAGGAGCGGACCGACGAACACGAGCGCCACCGCGACGAGCACCAGGACGCCGACCAGACCGAGCGCGATCAGCTCGCCCGCGAGGGTGCCGAGCCGCGACTGCCAGATCGAGAGCCCGAGCAGGATCATGAGGACCGACGTCACGATCGCCAGCACGCCGTACAGACCCAGACCGAGCTCCGTTGACGTCCAGCGCTCGCGGCGGCGCAGCTTGCGGACGACCTTGTTGCGCGCGAAGGCCATCGAGCGCTGGCGGAGCATCGGTGCGTCCAGCAGATCGACGAGGACGTAGTACCCGTCCAGCTCGAGGATGGGCAGAAGATTGAGCACGAGCTGGAAGGCGAAGAGGTTGGCGGCCTTGTACGCGATGTTCCCGGCCGCGCCACCGTCGACGGCGGCCACGAACGCGCACGCGGCACCGACCGTCATGCCGGCGATGGGACCGGCGAGCGCGACGATGACGCGCTGGCGCCGCGGCGCCATCGTCATGTCCGTGGAATCGACGTACATGCAGGGGAAGAGGTAGTAGATCGCGAGCCCCAGTCGACGCACGCGACGCCCGAAATGTCGGATCGCGAGCGCATGACCGGCTTCGTGCACCGAGATCGAAAGGACCTGCAGCGCGATGAGGACGACGAGACCGAGCGCGTAGCTGCCGTCGAAGGTGATCAGCTCGTGACGCGCGGACACGGTCTCGCGCACCAGCGCGACGATGCCGGCCGTCGCGAAGATGACGACGGCGGCGGCACCGATACGCGTGAACGCCAGCCACCCGCCGGCCCGGTACGCCACGTCCACGGTCCGTTCGGCGTTGCTCCAGCGGGCGATGTCCCAGACCACCAGCCGGCGCAGCCAGAGCGAGATCCGCGTGAGCGGGTCGCGCCTCGCGCGTACCGCCAGCAGCTTCTCGTAGACCGGCGGGCGCTCCTCGCCGAAGAAGCCGTTCGCCGCGAGCGCCGCGGTCACGCGCGCGAGCCGTCCAAGCGCGAGCACGCCGCGCCGCTCGAGGTGCGCGACGAGGATGTCCTGCACCGAGCGGGCGCCGTCCATCAGCTCGACGAGCTCGAGATCTTCCGGCTCGAGCGTGACGTAGAGCCCGGCGCCGCGGTCGCCGTTGGGGTTCTTCAGCACGGTGTACGTGCTGCCGTCGCGGCGCGTGAGTGACGCCCGCTCGATGTTCGGCACGAGCCGCGGCACGAACCGCGAGTAGTCGAGCCGCGCGCGCAGCGTCTCCCAGATGCCGTCGATGGCAGCGCACGCTAGCGCGGACGCCGACAGACCGAAACTGCTAGCGTTCCGGTCGTCCAATGAAGATCGGCGTCCCGAAGGAGACCATGCCCGGCGAGACTCGGGTCGGACTGGTACCCGAAACGGTCGGGCGCCTCTCCAAGGCGGGGAATTCGGTCGTCGTCGAGCGCGGCGCGGGCGTCGCCTCCGCCTTCCCCGATGACGCGTACACCAGGGCCGGCGCGGAGATCGTCGACGACGCGTTCGCCGCCGACCTCGTCGCGAAGGTCCAGCGGCCGCAGGAGGCGGAGATCGGGCGCCTGCGACCAGGCACGGTGCTCATCGCGTTCCTGCAGCCTCTGGTCAACACCGAGCTCGCGCGCACGCTCGCCGATCGCAAGGTGACGGCGCTCAGCATGGACGCGATCCCGCGCATCACGCGCGCCCAACCCATGGACGCGCTCTCGTCGCAGGCGACGGTCGCCGGCTACAAGGCCGTGCTCCTGGCCGCCGCGGCGCTCCCGAAGTTCTTCCCGATGCTCACCACGGCCGCCGGGACGATCGCGCCGGCGAAGGCGCTCGTCATCGGCGCCGGCGTGGCCGGCCTCCAGGCGATCGCGACCGCGCGCCGCCTGGGCGCCGTCGTCGAGGCGTTCGACACGCGCCCGGTCGTGAAGGAGCAGGTCCAGAGCCTCGGCGCGAAATTCCTCGAGATCGACCTCGGCGAGAGCGGAGCCGGCGCGGGCGGGTACGCGAAGGAGCTGTCGGAGGAGGCGCACCGCAAGGAGGTCGAGCTCCTCGCGAAGGCCGCGCGCGAGAACGACATCATCATCACGACCGCCGCGATCCCGGGCCGGAAGGCGCCGGTGCTCATCACCAAGGAGATGATCCCGACGATGCGACCGGGCTCGGTGATCGTCGATCTCGCGGCCGAGACCGGCGGCAACGTCGAGGCCACCGAGGCCGGCAAGACCGTCGTCGTCAGCGGCGTGACGATCATCGGCCAGACCAACCTGCCGGCGTCGATGCCGTTCCACGCGAGCCAGATGTACTCGCGGAACATCGCGAGCCTGCTGGCGCTGATGATCAAGAAGGACGGCACGTTCGATCTCAACATCGGCGACGAGGTCGTGAAGGGTACGGTGATCACGCACGACGGCGAGATCGTGCACGAGGGTGTGAAGAAGGCGTTGCAGCCGGCCGCTGGAGCGCGCGCATGACCGACGTGCTGCTGGGCGCGTACATCTTCATGCTCGCGATCTGGGTCGGCAAC
>DATEDV010000129.1:0-4824 GCA_035281485.1 Candidatus Limnocylindria bacterium
CGCGCGACGGGCAGGAAGGCCGGGGCGGCGAGGCGACTAGCCGTCGGCGTTCTCTGTCGCGGCGTTCCGCACGTCACTTGCGATGAGCCGCCAGATCTGGTCCTCGTACTCGACGAAGCGCTGCGTCCGTTTGACCTCGAGGGCGCGAGGGCGTGGCAGATCGATGGTGATGTCGGCGATGATCCGGCCCGGACGCCGCGCCATCACAACGACGCGGTCGGACAGGAACACCGCCTCGTCGATCTGGTGCGTCACGAACAGCACGGTCTTGCGGGCCGCGTTCCAGATGCGGAGCAGCTCGGCCTGCATGAGCTCGCGGGTCTGCGCGTCGAGCGCGGCGAAGGGCTCGTCCATCAAGAGGATCGCCGAATCGACGGCCAGCGCTCGCGCGAGGTTCGCGCGCTGCTGCATGCCACCCGAGAGCTGGTACGGGTAACGATCCTCGAAGCCCGTGAGTCCGACCAGCTCGATGTACGGCTGCGCACGCTTGCGAGCTTCCTTTCGCGGGACGCCGGCGCAGACCAGGCCGTAGGCCACGTTGTCCGTGACCGAGTACCAGGGGAACAGCGCGGCGTCCTGGAAGACCATCGCGTCCTCGCGTCCCTTCGCCGCGCGATGCAGCTTGATCTCTCCGGCCGTCTGGCGAATGAGCCCGTTGACGATCTTGAGGAAGGTCGACTTCCCGCAGCCGCTCGGGCCGAGCAGGCTGACGAATGATCCGTCGGGGACGTCGAGGTCGACGTTCTCGAGCGCGACGAGCGTCTGCCCGCTCGATGTGTTGCTCGTGCGGTCGCGATATTCCATGCGAACGCCACGGGCGGAGAGCGCGAGGTGCTGCATCGCCGTCATCAGGTCGTCTCTTCGAGATCGAGGCTCGGGCGCCAGCGCTGGAAGTAGCGCTCCGCGTATCCGACGGCCTCGTAGAGGACGATGCCGAACAGAGTGAACAGCAGGATGCCGAACATCGCGCGGTCCATGCCGCCCTGGAGGAAGTTGTTCGACGCTTTGTAGATCATCACCCCGACGCCCTGCGTCTGCGCGTAGAACTCCGCGATGATCACGCCGGCCAGCACGCGTCCGACCGCGATACGCATGCCGGACACGATGAAAGGCAGGGTGCCGGGGATGACCAGCGACGTGAAGACCCGTCGCTGGGAGGCGCGGAAGGAGCGGGCGACGTCCAGGAGCTGTCGCTCGACGGTGCGCACGCCCTCGACGGTGGCGACCATGATGGTGAAGACGCCGCCGAGGAACACGACCACGATCTTCATCTCGACGCCGAGACCCGCGGTGAGGACGATGATCGGGACGAGTGCGGCGCGCGGCAGCGCATTCGCGAAGTTCAGCCACGGATCGGCGGCGTAGTTCAGGCGGCGGTACCAACCGATGAGGAGCCCGAGCGGGATCGAGACGACGAGCGCGAGGGCGGAGCCGACGAAGAGCTCCCAGCCGCTGACCCTCGCGTCCTCCCAGAACCGTGGATTCTGGACCTCCTCCCAGCCGGCGACGGCGATCGCGGTCGGCGATGAGAAGAAGAGCTTGTCGATCGCGCCGCTGTCCGCGCCGATCTGCCACGCGAACGTGAAGAGCACGATGCCGAGGACGCCGAGGAGGGCGCGCTCGTTGCGCCGGTACCAGCGCACGATGGGGTGACGGCGTCGCCGAGGCCGCGGCAGCAGCGTTCGGAAGCGCGGACTGTCGGCGATCGCGGCGTGAGTCACCGCGCGGTGGCCTCGAGCCTGTCCTGGACCTTTTCGTAGCCGGTCCACAGCGCCTCGTAGAAGAAGCGAATGCCGAACTCGATGCGCAGCGTGCGCGTGCGCGCATCCGAGTCGTTGAAGTGCTCGTGCGTCGTCATGCGCGGCGGCACGTGCACCGCGTCGCCTGCCTCCCAGTCGTAGCGCTCACCGTCGACGATGGAGTACCCACGCCCCTCGAGGACGTACAGCATCGCCTCGGTGTGCGTGTGCTTGTGGCTGCCCGAATGCGGCGCCTCCTCGAAGATGTTCGTCATCGCTGCGGCCTTCGCGCGGAAGCCATTGGTCTCGTCGCTCGGGCTCTCGCTGCCGCCCATCAGGATCCAGATGCCGGCGTGCCGATGCGCGCCCTTTCCCGGTTTGTGATGGGCGTGGCCGGCGAGCCGTCTCGCCTTCTCGTCGATCGCGTCCTCGAGATGCAGCGCGATGCGCCGGCCGTCCGCGGCGAACTGTGAGGTCTCGGTGGGATGGCGCGCATCGAGATCGGCATGGCCAGCGCCCTTCTCCTCGAGCTGCTCGAGACGGCCGATGTTCACCGCGAAGTCGAGGTCCTGCGTGACGGCGGAGACGTACACCGCGGGCGTATCTGCGGTGTTGACGTGCTGGTGCTCGGCGCGATACGGGACATGGAGCGTCGTGCCGGCCTTCCAGTCATAGCGCGCGTCGCCGATGACGCTGTAACCCGTGCCCGAGACGATATGGATCGCCTCCTCGCCGTGTACGTGTCTGCCCGTGCGCGACCCCGGCGGTATCTCGGCCGTGAGCAGCGCGGTGCCCTGCGTCGCAAAACCCGCGGCGCCGCCGATGAGCATCGCGACCCGGTGGTCCTGGGGTGTCGTTATCCAAACGAGGTCGCGGCCTCGAGCGACGACCGGGCTGCTACCGACGGCCGCCTCGATCCGCGCGCTCGCGCGCAGCCACTCGCTGTAGAAGTCGCCCACCGGCCCGATGGTATGGCGCGAGGCGCGATCAGTCGCCCGCGGCGAAGGCCGCGCGTCAGCTCATCTGCCTGCCGTGACGGCCGCCTGCTCTTTCCCGGCCCACTCGGGGGCGTCCTCGAGCTGGACGACGTTGTCGTAGCCGAGGAGCTTGAAGAGCCGGTTCTGGGCCGACAGCACCACGAGTGGGTCACGCCCGGTGTTGAACAGCTGGTGCACGGTGTTCTGCGGGACGTAAACGAGATCGCCGCCGGAGAACTCCCAGCGCGTCGGCTCCTTCGCGATGCGCGCGTGGTAGCGGTCCTCGATCTCGGCCTCGACATCCCACTGCAGGCTGTGGCCGCTGCCTGAGATGACGTAGATCGCCTCGTCGGCCATGTGCCAGTGCTTTCCGGAGCGGCCGCCCGCGGGGATCTCCTGCTGATAGAGGTCGAGGCTGTGCGTGCGCGCGTCGGTCCGATCCTGGCTGAGGATCGATCGGATGCGCCCGTCGCGCGTCGTCTCCCACTTGGTGTCCGACGACTTGATGACCTTCTTCTTCAGCTCCCAGCCTGGCGTCCAGAGCTGCGACCACTCCTGGCGCGGACCGAAGCGCGACTCGTCCTCGAATGCGGCGGAACGGCCCTGCTGGATGAGACCGAGGACCATCCACGCGGTCTTCGCCTTCATGACGAGCGCCAGCGCGCGCTCGGTGGTCGAGCGGTTGTAGTGCTTGTGCTTGCTGTCGGTGTGGACGATCACGAGGTCGTCCTTCTCCCACTCGTAGCGCTTGCCGTCGTGGATCTCGTAGCCCTTGCCTTCGAGGATGTAAAAGTGCGCCTCGTTCTGATGGCCGTGGCCGTGGTTCTCGCCGCCCGGCATCAGCTCGACGAAGTGCACCTGCAGCGTCTGCGTGAGGAACGGCTCGTCGCCCGGCCCAAGCATCCAATACGTCCGCGACTTCTTCGCGTCCGAGTCGCCTGAGTGGCCGACGGTGGCGTCGTCGGTGACCGTGCCGGCGCGGCGGACGCGTGGTGCGCTCCGCTGCATGTCGCGGAACTTCCCGAGTCCATAGGTCTCCGAACCGATGCCACGCAGGAAGGTGCGGCCGTCCTCGCCCAACTCTGGTCTCCTCCGGTGTGATGCGCGGCCGTGCTACGGCGGCGGAGGTCCAATGGTATGACGTTTCGCGAGACCGGCCGCCGCGCGCGTCGTCGGACTCGAGAGCGCCACGGCGAACCAGCCGAGCAGGCTGAGCACGGCGATGATCTGGAACATCGCCGGGATCCCGAATGCCGTCGCGACGGCGCCGCCGAGCGCCGGGCCGATGATCGTCCCGAGGTCGAGCCCCGAGTTGTACACGCCGGAGGCGAGGCCGACGTCGCGTCCCTCGGTGCGGAGCTCCGCGACCGTCGCGGCGCTCGTAGCGCGCAGCACGCCGCGCGCGAGGACGAGCACGACGAAGATCGGGATGAGCACGACCAGCGAATTGGAGAGCGGCAGCGCCAGGGTGGCCGCGGCCGCGGCAACGACGGCGACGAGCGTGACGCGGTGGTAGTCCACGGCACGAAGGAGCACGACCCCCGTCGACCGGATGAAGATCGCCGAGCCGCTCTTGATCGCGCGCAGCACGCCGACCGTCGCGAGCGAGATCCCCACGCCCGGCGCGTACACCGGCCAGAAGGTGTCGACGCTATCCATGAGAACGTTCAAGTACAGGACGATGCCGAACGCGAGCCACACGCGGCTGTCGAGCCGCGCCCCAGCCGTGAGGAGACCGCGGATGCCACTACCCCGGTCCGACACGAACGGCGCGGGCTCGATGCGCGGCAGCGCGAGCACGGCAACGGCGGCGGCGAGGGGTAGCACGCCCATGAGACCGAGCGTGGCGGGGATGCCGATCGTGTCGGCGAGCGTGCCGCCGACGAGAGATCCGAGCGCGTAGCCGGTCGAGTTCGACGCCGTGTACCAGGCCATCGACACACCCGCGCGCCGACCACCCGCGAAGTCGATCGCGAGCGCAAGTCCGAGCGTCCCGAGGCTCCCGAACGCGAAGCCGTGCAGCACGCTGAGCGCGGTGACCGCGAGGGGCTCGCCGGCGGCGAACGCGAAGCCGCTCGTGGAGATCGCGAACGCGACCAGCGCGAGCG
>DATEDV010000130.1:0-6508 GCA_035281485.1 Candidatus Limnocylindria bacterium
CGACGCGCAGCGCGACGAGGTCACCACGTCGAAGGTCCTCGTAGATCGCCATCTGTGGCAGCAGCGCGGCGCCGAGCCCGGCCAGGACGACGCGTTTGCAGGCCTCGGTGTTGTTCAGCTCCATGAGGATGCGCGGCGCCGTCCCGGCGTCCGCGAAATACGCGACGGTGATCGCGTGGAGATACGCGGTCGGGTCGCGCATCACGAGACCAGAACGCGCGAGCTCCGCAATGTCAACTCGCGTGCGAGATGCGAGGGGATGCCCCCGGCCCACCACCACCGGGACGCTCTCCTCGAACAGCGGGCGCGACGCGAGCTCCGGCAACGCAATGAGCTGGCTCACCAGCGCGATCTCGATCTCGTCGGAGCGCAGCGCCTCGGCGACCATGTGCGAGCGTCCGCTCCTCACGTTGATCTCGACGTCGGGATGCGTGCGCGCGAAGCGCGCCAGGGCCGCCGGCGCGATGTAGAGCGCGAGGTCTGTGGCCAGCCCGAGGGCCAGCACGCCGCCGCGCCCCTCGCGGGCGGCCTTCGTCTCGGCGACGCCGCGGCGGACGGCCTCGAGAGCGGCCTGGGCCCGCGGCAGGAACCGGCGTCCGGCGGCGGTGAGGGTCACGCCGCGCCGTCCGCGGACGAGCAGCTGGGCGCCCAGCTCCTGCTCGAGACCGCGCAGGCGCGCCGTGAGCGTGGGCTGCGTGAGGTCGAGCGCGGCGGCGGCGCGGGTGATGCTCCCGCGACGCTGCGCCTCCACGAACGCCTCGATCTGACCGAGCTCCACGCTCAAAGTATAGAAGCGTTCTATGGGACTACATCAACGACAACGGTGTTCTATGGCCAGCGTCCGAGCGTACGATGCCGACGAGCGGCAGACGAAGGGGAGAGCACTGACACACCGCATCACCCTCATCCCCGGCGACGGCACCGGGCCCGAGATCGTGGACGCCACGCGCCGCGCCATCGAAGCGACCGGCGTCCAGGTGCAGTGGGACGTCCACGACATCGGCCTCCCCGCCCTTCAAAAGCTCGGCGATCCATTCCCGAGGAGCGCGCTCGACTCGATCCGACGGAACAAGGTCGGCCTCAAAGGCCCGTTGACCACGGAGCTCGGCACCGGCATGCGCTCCGTGAACGTGGCGCTGCGGAAGGAGTTCGACCTGTACGCGAACCTGCGCCCCGCGAAGACCTACCCGGGCGTCCAAGCCCCGATGGGCAACATCGACATCGTGGTCGTCCGCGAGAACATCGAGGACCTCTACGCCGGGATCGAGTTCGACCTCGGGACGGCGGAGCTCGCTCAGGTGCGCGCGGCGATCGAGAAGGCCGCACGCACGAAGATCCGCGAGGACGCCGCGATCGCGATCAAATACATCAGCGTCATGGGGTCGACGCGCATCGTGAAGTTCGCATTCGATTACGCCGTCGCGAACGGCCGCCGCAAGGTCACGGCGGTGCACAAGTCCAACATCATGAAGTTCGCGGATGGCCTCTTCCTGCGGATCGCGCGCGAGGTCGCGCAGCAGTACCCGACCATCGAGTTCGAAGACCGCATCGTCGACAACATGTGCATGCAGCTGGTCCAGAAGCCGGACCTGTACGACGTCCTCGTGCTGCCCAACCTCTACGGTGACATCGTGAGCGACCTGGTCGCCGGGCTCGTCGGCGGGCTCGGCGTCGCGCCGGGTGCGAACATCGGAGAGAACGGCGTCGCCGTGTTCGAAGCGATCCACGGCTCGGCGCCGAAGTACGCCGGGCAGAACAAGGTGAATCCGATGGCGCTGATGCTCGCTGGCGTGCTCATGCTGCGTCACATCGAAGAGCGCGACTGCGCCGATAAGCTCGAACGTGCCATCGCCGGCGTCGTCGCGGAGGGTAAAGACGTCACCTATGACCTCAAGCCCGAGCGTGATGATCCGACCGCGGTGGGCACGCGCGAGTTCGCCGACGCGGTCATCAGGAGGATGAAGGGCTGATGCCGGTACAAGATCCGAAGAACCCCCGCCGCTACCTCCACTCGACGTCGACGAAGTACGAGTTCCAGTTCGGCTACTCGCGTGCCGTGCGCCACGGTCGCATCGTGCGGGTCGCGGGGACCGCCGGGCTGGACGAGGAGGGGCAGGTCGTTTCCGAAGACGTGGTCGACCAGATGCGTCGCGCGCTCGCGATCGTGAAGGACTCGCTCGAGGATCTCGGCGCGACCCTCGAGGACGTGATCATGACGCGCATCTACGTCCGTGAGGTCCATGACATCGATCGCATCGCCCTGATCCACGGCGAGGTGTTCCGTGACATCCGCCCCGCGACGACGATCGTGAAGGTCGACTTCATCGATCCGCGGATCCTGGTCGAGATCGAGGCAGAGGCCGTCTACGGTGGAGCCGACGCCAAGGACGCCACCGGATGAGCAAGACGGTCCGCGTCGTCGTGACCGGTGCGACCGGCCAGGTCGCGTACGCGCTCCTGCCGCGCATCGCCGCCGGCGAGATGTTCGGCCCCGAGACCGACGTCGACCTGCGGCTGTCCGACATCCCGCAGATGGTCGACAAGGCCAAGGGCGTCGTCATGGAGCTCGAGGACGGCGCCTATCCCTTTCTCTCGAGGGTCAGCGCCAGCGCCGATCGAGCCGAGACGCATCGCGACGCCGACTGGGTCCTGCTCGTCGGCAGCGTCCCGCGCGGTCCGGGGATGGAGCGCGGCGACCTCATCCGCAAGAACGGACCGATCTTCGTCGACGAAGGCAAGGCCATCGCGCAGCACGCCGCCAAGAACGTGCGCGTCGTCGTCGTCGGGAATCCCTGCAACACCAACTGCCTCATCGCCCGCGCCAACGCGAAGAACGTCCCCGACGACCGCTGGAGCGCGATGACCCGGCTCGACCAGAATCGCGCGCGCTCTCTGCTCGGAGTGAAGGCCGGCGCGCGCGTGCGCGACGTGAAGAAGCTCGCGATCTGGGGCAATCACAGCGCCACGCTCTATCCGGACTTCACCAACGCCGTCGTGAACGGCAAGGCGGCGAGCGACGCAGTGGATCGCGCGTGGCTCGAGAAGGACTTCATCCCCACGGTGCAGCAGCGCGGTGCGGCGGTCATCGCGGCGCGCGGCGCTTCGAGCGCGTTCTCGGCCGCTCAGGCGCTCGTCGACCACGTGCGCAGCCTCGTGACGGCGACGCCGCGAGACGATTGGTTCAGTGCCGCGGTCGTCTCGGACGGGAGCTACGACGTACCGAAGGGCCTGGTGTCGTCCTTCCCCCTGCGATCGAGCGGCGACGGCGGGTTCGAGATCGTTCGCGACGTCGCACTGGACGCCTTCGCGAAGCAGAAGGTCGCGGCAACGATCGCCGAGCTCGAGAAGGAGCGCGATCTGGTGAGGGACCTCCTCGCATGACCGCGTTCAACAGCGCCGACCTGCCGCAGACCGAGCTCCGCTACTACCCGCTGTCGCAGCTGGGGGACGTCTCGCGCCTCCCGATGACCGTGAAGATCCTCCTCGAGGGCGTCCTGCGGGCGGCCGCGGGCGGCGCTGCGTCGGAAGAGGACGTGCGCGCGCTCGCGAAGTACCCAACGCCCGCCGACGCGACCGTCCCGTTCCGCCCCTCGCGCATCCTGCTCCAGGACTTCACCGGCGTCCCGGCCGCGGTCGACCTCGCCGCGATGCGGGCGGCGATGCACCGCGCCGGCAAGGATCCCGCGCGCATCGAGCCGCTCATCCCGGTCGACCTCGTCATCGACCACTCCGTGCAGGCGGATTTCTACGGCGCGAAGGACGTGTACCAGCGGAACCTCGCTCGGGAGTACGAGCGCAACCGCGAGCGCTACGCGCTGCTCCGCTGGGCGCAACAGGCCTTCAAGACATTCCGCGTGGTCCCGCCCGGCGCGGGCATCTGTCATCAGGTGAACCTCGAGCGGCTCGCGCGGGTGGTGCAGGTCCGCGATGGCGTCGCCGTGCCGGACACGCTGTTCGGCGCGGACTCGCACACGACGATGGTGAACGGCGTCGGCGTGCTCGGCTGGGGCGTCGGCGGCATCGAGGCGGAGGCCGCGATGCTCGGACAGCCCACGTACCTGCCGTGGCCCGTCGTCGTCGGGGTGCGGCTGCACGGCTCCCTGCCGGTCGGCACCACCGCGACGGATCTCGTGCTCACGCTCACGGAGAAGCTGCGGAAGCACGGCGTCGTGAACAAGTTCGTGGAGTTCGCCGGCGACGGACTGTCCGCGCTCACCGTCGCGGACCGCGCGACCGTCTCCAACATGTGCCCGGAGTACGGCGCGACCGCGGCGTACTTCCCCATCGATGAGCAGACCACGCGCTACCTGGCACAGACCGGCCGCGAGCCCGAGCTCATCGCGCTCGTCGAGCGTTACGCGCGCGCCCAGGGTCTGTATCGCGAGGACGGCATGGCCGCCCCGGCGTTCGACGAGATGCTCGAGCTCGACCTCGGCACGATCGAGCCGTCGGTCGCCGGACCGAAGCGGCCGCAGGACCGCGTGGCGCTCGCGAAGGTGTGGACCTCGTTCGATCCGAGCGCGGCCGGCGGCGCGACGCCGAAGTCCGGGGACCCCGGTCCGAAGCCGGTGAACGACGCGCCCGTCCCGATGCCAGAACCGGCGACGAGGACGACCGCAGCGGTCGCGCAGGCGCCGCGCGAAGTGCGCATGGGCACCGGCGCGGTCGTCATCGCGGCGATCACGTCCTGCACGAATACGTCGAATCCATCGGTGATGCTCGCGGCTGGACTCCTCGCCAAGAAGGCGATCGAGGCAGGGCTGACGGTCAAGCCATACGTCAAGACAACACTCGCACCGGGATCGCGCGTCGTGACGCGGTACCTCGACGCGGCCGGCCTCACGCCGTACCTGGAGCAGCTCGGCTTCTACTTCGTGGGCGTGGGGTGTTTCGTCTGCATCGGTAATTCAGGTCCCCTCGCCACACCCGAGATCGAAGAGGAGGTCAAAGAGAAGGACCTCAACGTCGTCGCGGTGCTCTCGGGGAATCGCAATTTCGAAGGACGCATCCATCCGCTGGTGAAGTCGAGCTACCTTGCGTCGCCGCCGCTCGTCGTGGCGTACGCGCTTGCAGGCACGGTCGAGATCGACCTGCAGGACGAGCCCATCGGCACCGGACGCGACGGTCGCGCCGTGTTCCTGCGCGACATCTGGCCCAGCCCCGACGAGGTGAACGAAGCCATCGGGAAGAGCCTCACGCAGGAGATGTTCGCGACCGAGTACGCGAAGATCTTCGAAGGCGACGAGAACTGGAAGACGATGCCGGCGCCGACGGGTCTGCTCTACGCGTGGGATCCGAGCTCGACGTACGTGCAGGAGCCGCCGTTCTTCAAGGATCTGAGGGCGACCGCGTCGGCGGTGGCGGACATCAGCGACGCGCGCGCGCTCGTGGTCGTCGGCGACTCGGTCACGACCGATCACATCTCGCCGGCCGGCTCGATCCCGGCGCACAGCCCGGCCGGCCAGTATCTCGTCGGCCTCGGCGTGAAGCCGGTCGACTTCAACCAGTACGGCACGCGACGCGGCAACCACGAGGTGCTGATGCGCGGGACCTTCGGCAACATCCGGCTGCGCAACGCCCTCGTCACGCGCGAGGGCTTCTGGACGCGACACCTGCCCGACGGCGAGGAGATGACGATCTTCGACGCGGCGATGCGCTACCAGCGCGACAGCGTTCCGCTCGTCGTGCTCGCGGGCAAGGAGTACGGATCCGGAAGCTCGCGCGACTGGGCGGCGAAGGGACCGCTCCTCCTCGGGGTGCGCGCCGTCATCGCGGAGAGCTTCGAGCGCATCCACCGATCGAACCTCGTCGGAATGGGCATCCTCCCGCTCCAGTACCTGCCCGGAGAGGACCGCGCGAAGCTCGGCCTCACCGGCGAGGAGTCCTTCACGATCCGAGGGCTCGATCGCCTGGCGCCGCGGGCGACCGTCGAGGTCGAGGCCCGCAGGATCGATGGCGGCACGGTGCGGTTCAACGCCCTCGCGCGCGTCGACGATCCGGTCGACGTCGAGTACCTGCGGCACGGGGGCATCCTCACGATGGTCCTGCGCGAGGTGCTGGCAAAGAACTAGGGGCGGCTCAGTCGCGCGTGCGTTCGGCGGGCTCGCTGACCTCGGTCGCGGGCGCCCGTGTCTCGAGCCACGGGTGATACGCCTTCGGATACCACTCGCGCCACTCGCGCAGCTCGTGACCGACGACGATCGCACCGATGATGACCGCGGTCGCCAGCGTCAGCTCGGCGAACGCGATGACGAGCCGGTCGATGAACGAGAGCGATCGCCGCACCAGTGCCGCGTTGCCCATGCGTAGACTCTCCCGCCGCGATGCCCTCGCGCGCATCCGCGCTCGCGACGACAACTCGTACAACCCACGTAGTCACCAAGTTCCCAGCGAGCGACGATCGCCGACCTCGCGCGGAGGCGCGGCGCAGCGAGAGCGAGCGGGAGAGCGACGGCTAGACGACTCAAGGAGAGCGAGGCGGCTGACGGAGGCGGGCTCGCTCCCTCAA
>DATEDV010000131.1:0-2158 GCA_035281485.1 Candidatus Limnocylindria bacterium
TGCACGTGGGCGCGCTCATGCTCCCGCGGCCACGCGTGATCGTCGGCATCCCGTCCGGCGTCACCGAGGTGGAGAAGCGCGCGGTCCAGGATGCGGCGATCTCCGCCGGTGCACGTTGGGCGCGTCTGGTCGAAGAGCCGATGGCCGCCGCGATCGGCGCGGGTCTTCCGGTGAACGAGCCGACCGGTTCGATGATCGTCGACATCGGTGGCGGGACGACCGAGGTCGCGGTCACGTCGCTGGGTGGGATCGTGATCTCGCGGTCGATCCGCATCGGCGGCGACGAGATGGACAGCGACATCGTCCAGTACGCGCGGCGCGAGTTCAACCTGCTCATGGGCGAGCGCACCGCGGAGGACATCAAGATCGCGATCGGCTCCGCCTATCCGCTCGACGAGGAGGTCTCGACGTACTTCCGCGGCCGCGACCTGCTCACCGGACTGCCGCGCTCGATCGAGGTCACCAGCGCGCAGATCCGCGAGGCGATCGAGCCGTCGATCGACTCGATCGTCGACGCGATCAAGTCGACCATCGAGGAGACCCCGCCCGAGCTCATCGCCGACGTGATGGATCAGGGCATCTACCTCGCGGGCGGCGGCGCTCTTCTGCGCGGGCTCGACACGCGCGTCGCCGAGACGACGCAGATGGCGGTGCACGTCGCGGAGGATCCGCTCACGTGCGTCGTGCGCGGCTGCGGGATGATCGTCGAGGACCTGGCCAAGTACGAGCGGAGCCTCGTCATGGACACCTACTCCGCCGTACCGCGCTAGCGCCGCGAAGTGGCGAGCTTCGGCCGCGCGCGTCGCGCACAGAACGGCGTCCTCCGCCCGTTCGCGCTGCTCGTGCTGGTGAGCCTGGCGCTCCTCGCGCTCCGCAACACCGACGTCGTACGCGGCAGCTCGACCTTCGTGACGCAGCTGCTCGTGCCGGTGCAGCGCGTCCTCGCCGACGTCGGCGCCGCCGGTGACCGCTTTGCGTCCGCGATCGCCCAGATCGACCAGCTGCGTGACGACAACGCACGGCTCCAGACCGAGAACGACCGGCTGACCCTGGAGAACGTCCGGCTGCGCGAGCAGGCCATCGCGGGACAGCAGGCCGAGCGCCTTCTGGCGCTGCAGCGCAGCGTCCCCTTCGAGAGCCTCCCGGCGCCGGTCATCGCGCGCGACCCCGCCGGCGTGCTCAACGCCATCGTGCTGGGGATCGGGTCGGACGACGGGGTCAGGCCAGGGCACGTCGTGCTCTCCGACCAGGGCCTCGTCGGGCGGGTGAGCGAGGTCGGCACCAACTACAGCAAGGTGCTGCTGGTCACCGACTCCTCATCTGTTGTGTCCGCGCTCGTCCAGGGCTCGCGGGCGACGGGGATCGTCCGGGGCCAGTTCGGCGACTCGCTGATCATGGACTGGCTGCTGCAGACCGAGCCGGTGAAGGAGGGCGACGTGGTCATCACCGCCGGCCTGGGGATCGGCGAGGAGCTGCGCTCGCTCTACCCCAAGGGTCTGGTCATCGGCACCATCGCCCAGGTGAAGCCGGCCGAGGCGGCCGCCTACAACCGCGCGATCCTCACGCCGGCGGTCGACCTCCGCCGGCTCGAGCACGTGCTGGTGGTGAAGACGAACTAGCCGCGGTCGCGCGCCCGGCGCGCGGGTCCTGCCAGGGCTTGGGTCCTTGCCCGGCCACCCGCGCCGCGCCGTGCGAAGCCGCTTCGCCCTACCTGCCCTCGATCGAGCGGTGGAGGTCGACCGCGGCGGCGTTGGTCGGATCCCGCGATAGCACGTCTTGTAGGACAGAGCGGGCCTCGGCGTACTGGCTGGCTTCGATGAGACGACGGGCGAAGGTCAGGCGCAGATCGTTGGCGTCGGTGTTCGCCACGCCCTGCCGAAGCAGCTCGAGGCTCTTCGGCACGTCGCCGAGCCGCCGAGCGGCGTCTGCGGCCACCGTGTAGTAACGCGGATCTCCCGGATACAGCCCGATGGCGCGCTCGGCGTTCTCAAGTGCCCCGGCGAAGTCGTCAAGACCGAGCTGGGCGCGAGCGAACTGCTCGAACGTGTCGGGGTTCCGTGGCGCCGCGGCGATCGCCCGGCGCATCGTCTCGTAGACCGCCGCCTTCGCGGCCTCGTCGCCACGCTGCGCGAAGTACAGGTGCATACGGCCGAGGTTC
>DATEDV010000132.1:0-2322 GCA_035281485.1 Candidatus Limnocylindria bacterium
CTCGGCGCGCAGGAACAGGACCGGCGTGGCGACCGCGAGGATGTATCCGAGGTAGTTGCCCTGGAAATACCGCCCGAAGAACAGGAACGCCAGAAGCGTGAGCGCGTAGCCGGTCAGCATCGTCGAGAGCGATGGACGCCGCCAGAGCTTCCAGAGCCACCACAGCGCGATGGGCGTGGCGACGGCGACCTCGATCACCGCGAACGGGAAGTCCGCCTGCCGGAACTCGATGACGCCGAGCGCGAGGAGCAGGGCGGAGAAGCCCATTCCCGAGATCGGATAGGTCCACGCCGCGCCGCCCGCGTTGTAGCGAACGACGTCGTCGTACAGCGCCGCGAAGTCGTTGACGAGGAACGGGAGGAAGGTGATGAGAAGGAAGAGCGTCGCCGGCCAGAGCGGGCGCCACAGGACGGTCCACGCATCGCGCAGCGTCGCGGGTCGCCGTGTGGCCAGGAGCCACACCGCGACGAACGGCATGATGAACACCGCGTGGAGCTTGGCCGCCGCGGCGATCGCGATGGCGAGCGGGCCGAGTGACCGCCGCTCGCGCTGCAGCAGCGCGATACCGGCGAAGAGGAACAGGAGCACGAAGAAGTCGTTGCGCCCCTCGACAACGAATGGGAAGAGCTGCGGGTTGAGCGCGACGAGCGCCGCGAGCGCCAGACGGTTCTCGGTCTTCCGGGCGATCAGCGGCACCACCGCGAGCG
Organism: Candidatus Limnocylindria bacterium; assembly: GCA_035281485.1. Classification (GTDB taxonomy): domain Bacteria; phylum Chloroflexota; class Limnocylindria; order P2-11E; family P2-11E; genus CF-39. The sequence continues at coordinate 708 of DATEDV010000132.1, forward strand.
TCGCGACGTACGCGGGCAGATAGAGGTAGCGCTGGTCCCAGAACAGCCCGACCGTGTCGAAGAGCCACACGAACGGTGTCGTCACGAGGAACAGGAATGGGAAGTACGTGAGGTGGTAGAGCGCGGGATTGTTGACCATCGGCCAGTAGTAGAGCGGCGTGTCGAGATAATCGGCGACGTATGGGTTCTGTCCCAGCAACAGCTTGCGTGCCGCCCACTCGACCATCAGCGCCCCGTCGTGGATGTACGTGTACGGCTTTCCGGTCTCACGCAGCACGATCGACGCGATCGTGGGCACGACGACGAACGCCGCGACGATGGCCGCGAGGTGCACCACGCGGTCACGCGTCGTGAAGGCGCCGCGCGAGACGTGATCGCGCATCGCATAGGCGATCGGCAGGACACCGCACGCGATGAGGAACAGCAGGTCCGCACCCAGCGGGAACAGCTGCCAGAGGGGCACGTCGCGCGTCGCGGCGACCGTCGTGTGGTTGGCGAACAGCAGCAGCCAGTTCGCGGAACCGACGGCGCTCACGACCTTCGCGTCTATGGACAGTCCGCGCCACGCCTCGATGGCCGCGCGGACCCAGCGCTCGGCGATCAGGAACACGTGCGACCCCCCGCACCAACGATGTTACCGGCGGGCTCCTCGAGATAGCGGCGCGGCAGCTCGAGCAGCGAGTCGTCCATCGGACGCAGACGCGCGACCGCCGCGTCGCGTCCAGCGGCGCGCAGCGCCTCGATACCGACGGCGTCCGCGACATCGATCGCACCGATCGCCAGACGTCGCAGCGATGCGAGGTGCGCGGCGGAGTCGATCGCGCGCCCGAGGTCGCGCGCGAGCGATCGCACGTAGGTCCCGCTCGAGCACACGATGAGGAAGCGCGCGTCGGGGGCCGACCAGCTGGTCATCTCGAATCGATGGACCTGCACCTCGCGCGCCGAGAGCACCACCGTCTCTCCCGCGCGGGCACGCGAATACGCCGTTCGCCCGCCGACCTTTACCGCGGCGTAGGCCGGCGGCACCTGTTGGATGGCGCCTCGTAACGCAGTCACGCCGCGCTCGATGACCCGCGTATCCCCAGGGACCGCTGCGCTGCGCGTCGGCTCACCCTCCCGGTCGTCGGTCGCTGTCTCGCTCCCGAAGCGCACGAGCGCGTCATAGACCTTGACGGCACCGTGGATCCGCTCGGTCGCGCGCGTCGCCTCGCCGACGAGCAGCGCGAGCAGCCCCGTGGCCAGTGGATCGAGCGTTCCCGCGTGTCCGATGCGTCGCAGACCGAGCACGCCGCGCGCGACGGCGACGACGTCATGTGACGTCCAGCCCCCCGGCTTGTCGATGGCCAGGATGCCGCTGAGCGTCAGGCGATCCCGACCGGTCGCGCGGCGCGAGCATCGGCCAGCGCCTCGCGGGCCGCTCGGAGCACGTTCTCACGGACCTCGTCCACTCGGCCGCTCACCAGCGCGCCGGCCGCGCGGACATGACCGCCGCCGCCGAAGCGCGCCATGAGGGCGGACGCGTCGACGGACGGGACCCACGCCGACGTCCGGCACGACACCTTGATGGCACCCGCATCGTGCTCGTTGAACATCAGCGCGACGCGCATGCCGTTCG
>DATEDV010000133.1:0-2845 GCA_035281485.1 Candidatus Limnocylindria bacterium
CCCGTACACGCCGTTGTTCACGACGAAGACGCGCAGGTCCATGTTGGCCGCGTCGGCGAGCGCGCCGCCGAAAAGACGCCAGCAGCCGTCGCCGGTGAACACGAAGGTGTGCAGCGACGGATCGGCCGCCTTGGCGCCGACTCCGAGCCCGAAGCCGCCGCCCATCGCCGAGCCGTCATGGGTCGTGAAGAAGCGGATGTTCTCGCTCGGCCGCTGCGCGACGTACTGGCGGTCCTTGTATGCGGTGCAGACGTCGTCGAAGCCGATCGATCCGGGACGCCACGATCGGTGCAGGCGGCCGTAGAACTCCACCGCATCGACGGTCCCTGGCCGTGTCTCGTGAGAGACCTCGCGGCGGTTGAGCGACGCCGGCGCGGGCACGACATCGGGCCGCTCCCCCAGTGCCGACGGAAGGCGCCTCAGGATCTCCTGGAGCACGAAGCCGATGTCGCCACGCACGAGGCGATATTCGTTCGCGACACGGTGACGGAACTCGCCCTGCTTGTGGCCGTACGCATCGCGCAGGTCCGTGAAGTGCCAGACGTGGCCGGCGTTGATCTTCCCGAGGTTGAGCGAGTACTCGCCGGCGTCGAAGCCGAGCGTGATGACGACGTCGTCCTTGGTCACGCCCTTCCACAGGTCCATCGCGACGTCGTTGCCGCCGAACGAGATGTACCCGAATCCCCACGGGTTCGCCGGCGAGACCGCGTTCGCCCCGTTCACCGACCATACCGTGGGGGCATGGAGGAGCCCAGAGAGACGCGTGGTGAGATCGCGGATGCCCGGGGCGAACGCGGCCTCGCCGCCGACGTAGATGAGCACACGTTTTCCGCGCGCCACGCGCGGGAATTCGTCGAGGAAGTCGGACACGTCGCGCGCCGCGAACGTGCGCGGCTTCGACGTCCACGGCACCGACGCATCCGCCGGACGCGACAGCACGTCGGGGTGGAACGCGATGGCGACGGGCTTGGAGCGCTTGAGCACACGCTGCGCCTGACGCATGCCGTCCTCGAGCGAGTGGACGCTGTCGATCACGACGCAGCCCTCGCCGAGCTCGGCCTCGAGCTGCGGGACGATGTTCATCCCGTGCTCCGAAACGTCCTGCAGCGGCGCGTTGCCGATCGACATCGTCGAGTTCAGCGCGATGAGGTAGACGGCCGGGATGTTGTGCAGCTTCGCGTCGGTCATCCCGCTGCCGCCGAGCTTCGTGGCCGCACCGGTCGTCGTGACGCAGCCGGCGATGCGACCGGTCGCGTACCAGTGGCCGAGCGGAGCGAACCCGGCGATGTACTCGCCCATCGTCAGCATCCGCGAGACGCCGTCGCGTGACTGCGACAGGTCCTCGTACGGCTCGAGGTGCTTGGCGACATGGACGACACCGCCGCCGTTGACGCCGGCGAAGAACGTGACGCCCCACGAGCGCAGGACGTCGATGAGCACCTGGTTTCCGCTCGTCTCGATCCACGGTGTCGTACGCTCGCGCGCCTTGCGCTCGACGGTCATCGCCACGGTCGCTCCCCTTTCTTCACGGAAATGAAGAAGGCCTCCCGTTTCGGGAGGCCTTTGTGCTTGCGCTTGCTGCGAAGGTTCTGCCGCTACCCTCCCGAACGGACGTACGCCCTCTCGACGAGGACGATGCCGATAAGCGAAAGGATGAAGCGGGCGAATTCCATGTCCGACCAGTGTTCTTGCCAGACCACAGGTCGGTCAACCCCCGAAAGAGGGCGTTGTGCATCGCGCACTAGAGCACCGCGGCCGGATCGGAGCATCACGTGGCCAGCCGGAGCAGCGCCTGACGCCCAAGGATCGCCAAGCGCAACGCGAGTAACGAATCGGCATCCGTCAGGTCCGCGCCGGTGAGCTTCGCGATCCTCCTGAGCCGGTGACGGACGGTGTTGCGGTGCAGGTACAGCTCGCGCGCGACGCCGTTGACGCTTCCCTGGAGCCGCAGGTATGCATCGAGCGTCTGGACCAGATCGTCGTTCCGGGCGTCGGCGCCGAGCGCGCCGAGGACGCGGTCGGAGAACGCGCGGATCTCGCTCGCGGGTTGGCCGAGCACGAAGCAGTACGGCCCGAGATCGTCGAAGTGGGTCGTGCGCCCGACACCGCCGTCGCTGCGCCCGAGCGCGAGAGCCTGTTCAGCCTGGACCAGCGCGAAGTGCGCCCCTGAGGAGCCCGGCTTGGGACCCGCGACGCCCGCCGACAGCTCGTCGTCCGAGACGTCGGCGGCCACGCGCGCGCGCAGCCGCTCCCCTTCGCTGCGCGCGTCCACCGGCGTGGCCGCCGCCATGACCGCGGTGACGAATCCGCTGGCGCTCCGCACCACACGCGCGTCCTCGGGGACGCGCGCCGCGACCGCCGCGCGCAGCTTCGCCGCCGTCCCGGAGTGGCGGCTTGCGAACGCGATCGCGAGGTAGCGTGCGTCGCTCGTATTGCCCCCTAAAACAGAAAAGCCTCCCTATCTGGGAGGCTTTCGGTTCCTGCGCTTGTTCGGTGCGGCTAGGTCTCTTCGCCTCCCAGCGTCGCTCGGCCCGTCCCAATAAGGAGGGCGACCGGGACGATGACGACGATCGGCTGAGACACGAGGTGGTCGAGGCTAGTGCGTTCCGCACAGCCGGTCAACGTTTTCCGGCGTGCGGCGCGTATCAGTCCGGGCCGTTTCCACCATCCGAGAGAAAACGCGGTTGCCCGTGCCCCCTGCGCGGCTCGGATCAGCCTCCGGACATCGCCGGCAGGATCTCCACGACCTTCGCCGCGGTCAGATCGGCGTCCTGCGCAAGGAAGCGGGCATCCTCGCCGTCGACGAAGACCGTGACGAAGCGGCCGAACGAGCCGTCGCGGAGCA
>DATEDV010000134.1:0-7450 GCA_035281485.1 Candidatus Limnocylindria bacterium
GGGGCGCGCCGGCCATCATTCCAACAGCGTAGAGAAGACGCTCGCCAGCCCGAGGAACGTCATGAAGCCGGCGATGTCGGTGATCGTGGTGAGGACGATCGAGGAAGACTGCGCCGGGTCCTGACCGAGCGACTTCAGCACGAGCGGCACGGCCGCGCCGGAGATGCCCGCGACGGCCATCGAGATCACCATGGCGACCCCGATCACCATCGCCAGACCCGCGCTCGAGCTCCAGATGTACACCGCGATCGCGGTGACCGCCGCGCAGGCCACGCCGTTGATGATCCCGACGTTGGTCTCCTTCCAGATGAGCCGCGGCCAGTGCGTGGGACGGACCTCGCGCAGTGCAAGACCCCGCATCGTCACCGCCAGCGCCTGCATGCCGCTGTTCCCCGACTGTCCGGCGACGACGGGCATCAGCACCGCAAGCGCGGTGAAACGCGCGATCGTCCCCTCGAACAGACCGACGACGAAGGCCGCGGCGAACGCGGTCGCGAGGTTGATCTCGAGCCACGGCAGCCGTTGCCGGACGGCGAAGCGCACGCGCGAGAGCGCACGCTCCTCCTTTCCGACGCCGACCATCGTCTGCAGGCTCGCGGACGCCTCCGCCTCGGCCGCGGCCACCAGCGTGCGGTAGCGGATCACACCGACGAGCTTCGAGTCGGCGTCGACCACCGGCAGCGTCGCGACGCGCCTCTCGTCCAGCGCCTTCACGACCTCCTCGCGCGACGCATTGACGAAGACCGACACCGGCTCACCCCGGATGAGCTCGCGCAGCGGGGTCTCCGGCTCGGCCGTCGCGATCTCGCCGAGCGGCACCGCGCCGGCCAGCCGTCCGTTGCGGTCCATGAGGTAGATCGAGCCAAGCTCCTTCTCCTTGAAGGTGCGCATCTTCCGCAGCGCTTCCTCCACCGTCGTATCCGGGCCGAACGCCGTGATGCGGGGATCCATGAGCGCTCCGGCCGACTCCGCCGGATACGCAAGGAGCTCCCGGATCTGCTGGGCGACCCGCTCGTCGAGTCGCGCGAGCTGCGTCTCGCGAGCGGCCGGATCGAGGCCGCCGATGATGGGCGCCGCGCGCGCGGGATTGGTCACCGCGACCATCGCGCGCACCAGCACGTCATCCAGGAGCGCGAGCACTTCGGCGGCGACCCGCGGGTTCAGTCGTTCGAGGATCTGTGCGGCCGCGGTCGGTGTCGGCGCGCGCGCGAGGAGGAGGGCGGTGTCCTCGGGCGAGCGCTCGTTCAGGAACGCGGCGACCTCTTCGGGATGGTGCCGGAGGTACTCGCTGTTCAACGCGCGGAGCGTCTCCAGCTCGAGGTCCGCGAGCGTGAGCACCTTGCCCGCGACGCGGTCTATCGCGTTGGTCGCCTCTGCCACGGCGACAGTATCGCCGAACGACCGAGCGCTCGGCACGAGTTTCAGCCTGCTCGCTTCACCTCGATCTTGCCTTCAGCGCGACGAACTTCGTAGCGCGGCTGTGGAAAGACCGCGGGTCCACGGTTGACGCTCCCGTCCGCGAGCTCGAACCGCGACCCGTGGCACTTGCATTCGATACGCGTGCCGTTGTCGATGAGCTTCCCCTCGGCGAGCGAGCACCCCTGATGCGCGCAGGTGTCGTGCAGCGCATAGATCGTCTCGCCGCGGCGGACGACGACCAGCGTTTGTGCGCCGGCCTTCGCCTTCGTGAGCCTGTCCTCGGGCACGCTCTCGACGTCGAGCGCCTGCCACTTCGTGCCGCCGCCGCGCCACGCGTGACGGTCCACCTGGCTGCCGAGATTGAAGACGAGATCGCCGCCCAGGTACGCGCCGACGAGCACGAGCACCAAGCCGATCGCGGCGGTCCATTCGGCGAGACCCGTCCCGGTCGCCCCCCACCATCCCAGCCGCGTGCCCAGCGAAACGAAGTACAGGACCGCGGCGATGAGCATGATCGTGGAGTGCACCGTCCCGACGCGCTTCGAGGTGCCGCCGAGATCGATGTAATCCGCGTATCCCGTGGCCGCCGCCGAGAGCATCGTCACGAAGCCGACGGCGATCGCGACGGTCGCGCCGCCGGACTGACCCGCGAGATCGAGGACGAACGCGATGAGGAACGCGCCGACCGGCACATCGGTGAGCGCGGGGTGCAGCGGATGACCCAGCCAGGTCCCGTGGAGGAGATCGCGCAGCGCGGGGAACGGCCCGTAGAGCGTCTTGAAGATGCGCTGCATGAGGTCGCCGAGCGGATCCGCCCAAGCGGCCTGCGCGTTCACGACACCGTCGAGCCAGCGCCGGATCATGCGCGCCGATAGTGCACGACCCGCGGCACGGAGCGCTTGCCCGGCCGAATGCCCTGCTCAGCGGACCGTGATCGAGCTCGCTCCCGCGGTGACGCGCACGGTGTAGCGCGTCTGCGCCGACGCGTAACCCGTGGTCTCGGCCGTGTTCCCGCTGGCGGTGACGCGTGTGTTGGTGCTGTGCAGCGTCAGCAATGCGCCGGTGGTGCTGACGCGCGCCTCCACGCCGTCCGGGATCTCGATGACGATGGACGACGCCCCGGCGTGCACCTCTATTGCGACCTCTGCGGGCCGCTGTACGACGCCCGGCGCGGGCGTCGTGGGGGCGGGCGTTCGGGGCAGCGTGAGCGTCAGTGAGGCCGCTCCGATGTTGAGCTCCGCCTCCGAGACGATCACGTCGCTGAGGTCGATCACAAAGTCGCCCGCACCGCCGTTGATGGTCAGCTCGGTCGGGACATCGCTCGCGACGCGGGCCTGGACATCGACCGTGCCGATGCGGTTGCGGCTGCCTTGATCGATGCGCACGTCGGCGTGCCCGCTGCTGCTGCCGACCTCCGCCCGACGCAGCCGCAGGTCCTCGTTCGGACTGTGCGCCTCGACGAGGACCGCGCTCCCGCCCGTCACGCGGAAGCGGCCGGCCCCGCCGTTGATGTCCAGCGAGAGCGATCGCGCGCCCTGCCGCTCCACCGTGACGTCACGCTGCCCGGCGGTCGCGCCGTTCCCAAAGAAGAACGGCGCGGCCACCATGTTGGGCTGGGTCGCCACGAGCGCCAGGCCGAGCGCGATCACGGCGACGTCGATCCCGATGGCCGCCAGTGGCCAGCGCCGTCCGATCGCGATATCGACGCCCGCGAGGATGAGCAGCAGCGGCCAGAGGCTGAGGAGCGAGAGCACCGTCACGCCGGGGATCAGCCCGAAGTTCACGAGCAGAAAGACGATGCCGATCGTGATGAGCACGAGCGGCCACGACAGGCCCCGGTAGCTGCTCACCGTCGCACCCGCTGCGCGAGGAGCAGCGCGCCGATCGCGATGAGCACGAGCGGCCAGGCCAGATCCCATCGCACGATCCGAAAGACCCCAACATTGCTGAGCAGGAAGATCGCGCCGAGCGCGATGAGCACCAGACCGATGGCGTTGCGCCGCCGCTCGGCGGCCTCGGGATCTTCCGGCGCCGGGAGGACCGGAGCCGTCGCCGTCGGGTCGCCGCTCGCCGCGCCCTCGACGGTCGTCGTCGAGGCACCGCTCTGCTTCACGAACGGCGGCGCCTGGCCCGGGAGTGGCATGAGGACGATCAGCACGATGTACGCGAGCAGACCAAGCCCACCGGTGATGATCGTGCCGATGACGAAGAAGACGCGGACGAGCGTCGGATCGACCTGTAGGTACTCGCCGATACCTCCACACACGCCGGACCAGACCTTGTTCGTCGTGCTCCGCTCAAGACGTCCTGGCATCACGCACCTTCTTCCTGCGCTCGTTCATCGGACGCTCGCGTGCGCGATGTCGCGCTCGCGCAGCTCGAACGCGGTCGCGATGGCGAGCGCGACGAGCAGGCTCAGCGGTACGACCGGCTGTTGCACGAGCTCCGCGATCGTGGTGGCGGGCACCGCGAGGACGGCGATCGCCTCGAGACCGACGTCGAATACCTGGGACAGGACCGCGGGCAGGAGGAGCGCCACCGTGGACCACACCGCCACCGCGGCGACGGCGACGAGCGCGGTCGCGGCCAGCACACCCACCAGCGCCAGACGCGGTCGCCCCGCCGCGGCGGCGATCGCGGCGGCGTCGAAGCGCGCCGGTCGCTCGTCCGCCTCGAGACGGAGGGCGCGCCGGAGGATCGTCTCCTCGAGCAGCTCCGGGTCGTTCACGGCCGGGCCCCCAGCGAGGTGCGGAGGAGCGCACGCGCGCGCAGGAGCTGCACGCCGACGGTCGCGGCGGGCCGCCCCGTGACGGCGGCGATCTCGTCGATCGACAGCTCGCTGAAGTAGCGGAGCACGACCGGCACGCGATACAGCTCCGGCAGACCGGCCACGGCCGCCCGCACGCGCTCGCGCTCCTCCCGAGCCTCGAGCGCCTGGTCGGGGGTCTTTGCGGGGTCGGCGAGGCCGAGCGCTTCATCGACGACGGTGGTGCGCGAGCGGTCGCGCGTGCGCGCCCGCCCCACGCTGATCGCCTCGTTGGCCGCGATCCGCAGCAGCCAGTGACGCACCGGCCGCGTCTGGTCGTATCGAGCCCAGCTGCGGTAGGCCTTGAGGAACGCCGAGCTCGCGGCCTCGCGGGCCGCGTCGGGGTCGCCGAGGATGCGGAGCGCCACCCCGTAGACCTCGTCCTGGTGCTCGCGGACGGCGTCCGCGAACGTCACGCGGGCCGCACGGGCGAAGGCCGCGGGCAGGAGCGCGGCGAGGCTGGCATGAGGGGTCATTCTCCGTCCATACGCTCGCCGGATCGGCGTCATTTCGCCAGACGCTGGAGGGCGGCGAGCGCGCCGCGCGGAACGCTGAGGAGCTTCGTCCGACCGGTCGCCCCCCGCTCGACGCGTACGGCGCTCCGCGGTAGGCGGAGCGCCTCGGCGAGCAGTGCGGTGACGGCCTCATTGGCCCGCCCCTCGACCGGCGGCGCCGTCACCCGGACGACCAGCGCGCCATCGCGCTCACCTCCGATCGCGCTGCGTGCTGAGCGCGGGATGACACGCACGTTGAACGACACGCGGTCGCCGTCGCGGCGGATCGCGAGCATCAGAACGGGCGATTCGGGATGGCCGGCGGCAGCACGCGGAGGAGGACGCTCGCGATCAGCTGAATGAGCAGCAGCGCGATGAGCGGCGAGAAGTCGATGCCGCCCGCCATCGGCAGGAAGCGACGGATCGGCGCGAGCACGGGCTCGGTCACGCCCCACACCAGCTCGTTGAGGCCGAGCGGCAGGCGCATCGGGACCCACGACATGATCACGCGCACGAAGATCGCGAGCACGAGCGCCTGCGCGAGGATGTTGATGAACGCCTCGAGAAAGACGAGCACGACGCAGTCAACGCACACCTAGCGCCTCCCGGGCAGGTCGAGGCGGTAGCGCGACGGCGTCGGCCCCGTCTGACCCTGGTAGCTCGAGCCGAGCTCCGGCGAACCGTACGGCCGCTCCGCCGCGCTGCTGAGCGGAAAGAACGAGAGCTGCCCGATCCGCATCCCGGGATAGAGCGTGATCGGGATGGTGTTCACGTTCGACAGCTCGAGGGTGATGTGGCCGTCCCACGCGGGATCGATGAAGCCCGCGGTGCTGTGGATGAGCAGACCGAGGCGGCCCAACGAGCTCTTGCCCTCGACCCGGGACACGAGCTGATCGGAGAGACGGATCCGCTCGCGAGTCGAACCGAGCACGAACTCGCCGGGATGCAGGATGAAGGCTTCGGCTTCGGCCACCTCCACCAGCTCGGTGATGTCGTCGAGCGGACCGGCGAGATCGATGAACGCATGCCGGCTGGACCGGAACACGCGAAAGAAACGATCGAGCCGGATGTCGAGGCTTGCCGGCTGCACGCAGGCCGGGTCGAAGGGTTCGATGCCGATACGACCGGCCGCGATCGCCGCGCGGATGTCACGATCCGAGAGCACCACCGCCGCGAAGTATGCGGTCGTCGCGACCGGCGAGCGCGAACACCGTCGCGCGCAGATCGGCCCACGTGGCGACCACATCGTCGGTGCCCTCGATGCGTTCGCGCGCGAACCCCCACAGCACCTGGATCGTGCGCGCGCCGGCCGCCTTGCCCATCGCGATGTCGGCATTCGCGTCGCCGACGACGACGCATTCGTGCGGCGCGCAGCGCAGACGTGCCATCGCATGCTGCGCGAGGTCGGGTGCCGGCTTCGGACGCGACACCGAGTCCCCGCCCAGATAGACGTCGATCTCTTGCGCGATGCCGAGTCCGCGAAGGATGCGCTCGCAGTCGGCGGCGCGCTTGCCGGTCACGGTCGCCTGCAGCAGACCGGCATCGTGGAACGCGCTCAGCGTCTCGCGCGCACCGTCGAAGAGCTTCGTGGCGGGGATGATCTCGCGGTCGTAGATGTCCCGATACTCCGCGCGATACCGGAGCGCGAGCTCGGGCGTCAGATCCGGCCACGCCATGCGAAAGATGTCCTCGAGCGGCAGTCCGGTCATCGCCCCGACGCTCTCGAACGCGAGCGGCGATCCGCCGTGCGCCTCGATGACGCGATTCGCCGTATCGACGACGAACCGCACGCTGTCGGTGAGCGTGCCGTCGAGATCCCACAGGACAGCACGGAGTGTCACGCCGTCAGAGTCATCGGAGCCGCGGGTGACACGGCGAGCAGGTTCTCGCGAGCGAGAGCTGAGCCCGCGAGATAAGGACACGACTCAGAAAGGGCACTGAGCGGGCGAGTTTCGAGCGAGCGAGAACCCGAGCCGGGGCAGGACCCGCGGCGTCGCGAGCGACGCTGAGCGTGGCAGGACCGCGCCGCGGCAGGACCCGCGGCGCCCGGGTGCGCGCTGGGATCAGCGCCGACGACGACGCGCGCCGGCGGATGCGACGGCCGGCTCGACGATCGGCAGCGTGGTCTGCTCGGCGAAACGGCGATCGCGCGCTTCCTGGCGCCGGCGGAGCAGCGTCTCGAGCTCGTCGTACAGCGCGTCGGGGTCCTGCAGCCCCGCATAGACGATCTTGAATCGCAGGTAGCTCATCGGATCGGACTCCTCGAGACGCTCGAGGACCATCTCGCCGATGCGCTGCGACGCGACCTCCGACGTGCCGCTCTGCCGGATCGTGGCTTCGATGTCGTCGATGAGCCGGTCGATCGCGTCGGGCGCGAGCTGCTTCGATGCGGCCTTGCCGATCGCGCTGGCAAGCTTCCGGCGGTCGAATTCCTGGCGGGTCCCGTCGCGCTTCACGACCTGAATGCGCGCGGACTCCGAACGCTCCCGAGTCGTGAAGCGCTCGCCGCACGAGTCGCAGGCGCGACGGCGGCGGATCGAGTCGCCGTCGTCCGACTCACGCGAGTCGACGACGCGTGTGTCCTCATGGCCACAGGCAGGGCACCGCACGGACACAAGATATGGGGTGAGCGGGCACAAAATCTAGGGAACTATCCCCTTGACGGCGGTACCCGCTTCGTGAGCGACCAGGAACACGCCGTACGCGTCGAAGCAGATGCGTTCGACGAGCG
>DATEDV010000135.1:0-3117 GCA_035281485.1 Candidatus Limnocylindria bacterium
CTCGCCGGCGTCGCGCTCCTGCTCCTGTTCGCGTTCGCGATGGCCTGGCTCGGCGTGTGGATCGGCCTTCTCACCAAGACGCCGGAAGCCACGCAGCAGCTCGCGTTCACGGTGCTCTTCCCGATCACCTTCGTGTCGAACGTGTTCGTGCCGACCCAGACGCTCCCCGACTGGCTGAGGCCGATCGCGGAGTGGAACCCAACGAGCGCGCTCACGGCGGCGACGCGCCAGCTCTGGGGGAACCCGAATCCCTTCGCCGCGACCGGCTTCCACGCCGAGCACCCGATCGAGCTCACGCTCATCTGGGTCGTCGTCCTCGTCGCGATCTTCGCCCCGCTCGGCGTCCTGCGTTATCGCTCGATGAGCCGCTAGCTCACACGCTCACTCTGCCTCCGTATCTAGACTCGCCGGCGTGACCCTCACGGCGCCCTCGCCGATCGGCGCGGCCGAGCTCGAGTCGCGCAATCGCGAGCGGCTCGCGCGCGCGGAGTCACTCCTCCGGCAGCTCGAGAACACGAGCGCGCCGTTCACGAAGAGCTCGGTGATCACGCCGCTCAACGATGCGCAGGTCGAGCTCGCCAACCTCGCGAGCGAATGCGGCATCTACGTGGCGATGCATCCCGAGCCCGAGGTCCAGCAGACGGCGGAGAAGCTGCAGCGCGAGGCGGTCGAGGTCGGGCAGCGGCTGCTGCAGAGCCGACCCGTGTACGACGCGCTCGCGGCGCTCGAGCCCGCGTCGCTCGACGCCGTCGCGCGGCGGCTGGTCGAGGTCGTGCGCATGGACATGCGCCACGCCGGTGTCGAGCTCCGACCGGCCGAGCGCGATCGGGCGCGCGCGCTCCGAGCGGAGCTGACCAGGCTGAGCCAGGACCACGCCCGCAACATCCGTGAGGACACCCGGCACATCGACCTTGAAGGGACGGGCGAGCTCGCGGGCCTGCCCCCGGACTACGTCGCGACGCACCAGCCGGGACCCGACGGCGTCATCCGCATCACCACGAACCCGCCGGACCACGCGCCGTTCATGGCGTACGCCGAGAGCGACCGGGCGCGCAAAGCGCTGCAGACCGCGTATCTGGACCGTGCGCCGGGCAACGTCGACGTGCTCGCCGCGCTCACCCGCACGCGCCACGAGCTGGCGCGCCTCCTCGGCTATCCGGCGTGGGCGCACTACAACGTCGAGGACCGGATGGTGCGGACGCCCGAACGGATGGTCGCCTTCTTCGACGAGCTCGATGAGGCGACCCGCGAGGGCGCCGAGCGCGAGTACGCGATGGTCCTGCGAGAGAAGCGCGCCGACGACCCGAGCGCGAAGACCGTGGGCGACTGGGAGTCCCAGTACTACATGAACCGCGTGAAAGCGAAGCACTTCGCGTTCGATGCGCAGGAGGTCCGGCCGTATCTCGAGTACGGCCGCGTTCGGCAGGCGATCCTCGACCTGAACGCCGAGCTGTTCGGGATGACCTTCACCCGCGTCGTGCACGAGGAACGCTGGCACTCCACCGTCGAGAGCTTCGACGTGACGATCGACGGCGAGCCCGCCGGGCGCATCTCGCTCGACATGCATCCGCGCGAGCGGAAGAACAAATGGTTCTTCAACGCGCCGCTGCGGCCCGGCGTCGGCGGCAAGCAGGCGGGTCACGGGGTGCTCTGCTGCAACTTCCCTGACCCCACGACCCTGTCCGGACCGGCGCTGATGGAGCATGCCGCGGTCGTGACGTACTTCCACGAATTCGGTCATCTCGTGCACGGCTTGGCGCGCGGCCGCGTTCCGTACGCGCGCATCTCGCGGACCGAGGGAGACTTCATGGAAGCGCCCTCGACGTTCCTGGAGGACTGGATCTTCGACTACGACGTGCTCCTGCGCTTCGCGACGCACGTCGATACGGGCGCGCCCATTCCGGCCGAGCTCGTCGAGCGCCTGCGCGCCGCGCGCAACTTCGGTCGCGCGATCCGTACGCGGCGGATGCTGGCGCGATCGCGGCTCTCGCTCGCGCTGCACGACGGGACGCGGCCCGGCGCCGATCCTCGCGTGGTGGAGCGGGAGATCAACGAGCGGTACGACGTGTTCGAGCCGATCCCGGGCACCGCGTCACCCGCGAGCTGGGAGCACATGGCCGGCGACCACTACTCGGCCGCGTACTACACCTACCTGTGGTCGCAGACGATCGCGCGGGATCTGCTCAGCGCGTTCGACGGGAATCTCATGGACACGGCGATCTCGCGGCGCTATCGCGACACGATCCTGGCGCCTGGTGGCACCAAGCCCGCCGCGGAGCTCGTCCGCGACTTCCTCGGGCGGCCCTACGATCTGCGCGCGTTCAAGGAGTGGGTCTCCGGCGGCTGATCGCCGGTGGCCGAACGGAGCTGGCCGATGGAACGGCTCAGGTACGACGAGGACACGGCGTTCACGCTCGCCGACGACGCGGCGACGATCGCCCGCATCGTGCGCACGGTGAGCGTCGACCGCCTGCGCGCCACTCGCTTCGGCGAATGGACCGCGGTCGAGGTGATCGGGCATCTCGCCGACTCGGCGGAGATCTTCGCCGAGCGCGTGCGTCGCTGCATCGACGAGGAGCGCCCCCTGTTGCCGTCGTTCGATCAGGACCAGCTCGCGGCGGAGCGCCGCAATGCCGAGCGCGATCCGATGGAGCTTGCGCGCCGCGTCAGCAAGGCGCACTCGGACATCGTTCAGGGCCTGGTGGATCCGGCGGCCAGATCGCGACCGGGCATCCACTCCGAGCACGGCGAGCTCGATGCCGGCCACTTCGGCGCCTACCAGGCCAAGCACGGTCACGAGCACGCGACCGAGCTGGCCGCGGCCTTCCCGCCCACGGGCTAAGGCCGCTCGCTCTCTCGCTCGCCGGGCCTGGAAAACCGGCCCGGCGGGAACCCAAGTTCTAGGCGTGGCGTAATACGTGACATGACGTCGCCGCGAGACGCCGCGCTGGCGCCGCTCTCGCGTATCGACGCCGAGCGGCTCCTCCCGGAGCTCGCCACCGGCCGCCAGACGCTCGAGCGACGCGTACTTCGCGCGCGGTGTCTGAAGTACCTCGAGTCGTTCGACCTGGCCTGGGCCGAGCTCAACGCCGTGCTGCCGCTGGTGAAGGATCCGCT
>DATEDV010000136.1:0-2644 GCA_035281485.1 Candidatus Limnocylindria bacterium
AGATTGACCAGGACCTGGCGCATGCGTGCCCGGTCTGCCCAGGCGGCGGGAAGGTTGCCCGCGACCTCGGCGCGGATGCTGAGCGACTTCGCGTCCGCGGCCGGACGCATGAGCTCCATGACGTCGTCGATGACGAGCGGGACGTCCACCTCCTCGACGCTCAGCTCCATCTTGCCCGCCTCGATCTTCGCGAGATCGAGCAGGCCGTTGATGAGACCGAGAAGGTTGTCCGCGGCCTGAACGACGCGCTCGAGGTCGGCGGTCTGCTGCTCCGTGAGGTCACCGTCGAGCCCATCGAGCATCAGCTTGGTGTAGCCGATGATCGCGTTCATCGGCGTGCGCAGCTCATGGCTGACGGAGGCGAGGAACTCGCTCTTCAGGCGGTTCGCGCGCTCGAGCTGCAGGTTGTTGTCCTTCAGCTCGTTGACGAGATCGGCGTTCTCTTTGGCGACGCTCACAAGGCGCGCGATCGTGCGGAGCGCGCGCGCCTCGGTGTCGGTGATCTCGCGCTTGGTCTTGAAGTACGCGGAGAGGAGGCCGGCCGCGCGACCGCGCGCCGAGAGCGGGATGTGCGCGACGTGCGGCATCATGCTCTGCGGGACGTGCAGGTGCTGGATCTGGTTCGGGTCGTAGACGGGGTTCACCAGCACGCGCGTCGCGAGCATCACGGCCGTGTCCGGATCGATACCGATCGTGGTCGGCGCGATGAGGCGCCCGCCGGAGCCAGGCGGCGCGCCGGGAGCGTCCTCGCGGATCACGATCGATGCGCCGTCGGCGTGGAATAGCGCGACCATGCGCGACAGCGACTCGGCGAAGATGCGCTCGCGGTCGGTGACGCCGACGACGGCATCGGCGACCTCGTTCACGGTGCGCACCTCGGCCAGATATTCCTGCTGCGCGCGCTCACGTTCGCTGAGCGACCGGGCCATGGTGTCGAATGCGCGCTCGAGCGTGCCGATCTCGTGCGCGGAGCGGTGCCGGATCCGCACGCCGAGGTCGCCGGCTTCGATCTGCTGGGCCGCGGCTGCAAGGTCCTCGAGCGGGCGCGTCATCGCCGTCGCCGAGCGGTAGGCGAAGAAAGTGACGAGGGCGATGAGGCCGGCGGCGAGCACGAACAGGATCAGCAGCAGCGTCCGCTGAGCCGACTCGAGACCTTCGAGCGGGAGCATCACGGCGAGGATCGGCGGGTTGCCGCGCTGCGCGCCTTCGCGCACCACCTGGAAGATGCCGTAGTAGCTCCCGTCACTCAGCTCGACGTCCTGGAAGTAGACGTCTCGCGGCGCGCTGTCCACCTGCTCTACCGTCGGAAACGTCGTCTGCTCGCCGATCGGGGTCGTGGAGGCGCGCACCCTTCCGTTCCAGACCAACGCGAGCTGCGCGTCGCTCTTCGTGTTGATGGTCTTGAGGTAGTCGTCGCCGAGGACCGAGCCGAGCTCGACGTAACCGATGTTCTCCTGCTCGCTGCCTCGGATGACCCAGATCGCGCGAACGACCAGACCACGCCCGGGCTCGTCCGAGATGATCCACGACTGCTGGGCTTGCGCCTCTGCTGCGACGACGAGCTCTGGATTGAGCTTCTCGCCAGGCCGGAAGTCCTGCCCACCGCCGATGAGGACCCCGTGAAGATCGGCGATGTTCATGTAGTCGACGTTGAGCCGCGACTTCTGCGGCAGGAGGAAGGACTCGATCGCATTGCGGTTGCGCCCCTGGGTCAGCTCGCGCGTGTCCGGCAGGCCCGCGATCAACGAGGCCTGCTTCAGCATGAGTTCCTTCTGTCCCAGGATGTCGACGCGCGCGGCCTCCGCCACGATGTTCGCCTCGTCCTCGAACTGCTTGGCGATAAGGTCGTTCGACTCGTACAGCGCGACGGCCGTGAGGACCAGCAACGCGCCGACCGCCACCGCGACCGTCCGACCGACGAGTGCGCGGAGGAGGCTCGGCGCGAAGAGCTGGCTGAGCAGTCGCACGAAGACCGTCCTAGAGGCCGGCCAGGATTCTCTGCCCCTCGGGACCCTTCACAAAGTCCAGGAAGGCCTTGATCGTCGGCTTCACCTTCGAGACGTCCGTGTGCGCGACGAAGTAGAGCGGACGGCGGATGGGGTAGGTGCCATTGGCAAGCGTGTCGCGCGTGGCTGCGATGTTGTCGATCGTGAGCATCCGAACATCCGCGGCGCTGAAGGCCTTCGCGTTCATGGTCATCATGCCGATGGAGTCCTTGAATGAGCTCAGCGCCTTGAGCGTCTCGTCGATCTGGAACACCTCGATGGCGTCCTTCGCGTAACTCGGCTTCGCCGTGAAGAAGTAGCCCTCGAACGCCGACCGGGTCGAGGACTCGGGCTCGCGCAGCAACACCCGGATCTTGCCTGGCGTACCACCGACGTCCTTCCAATCCGTGATCTCGCCGGTGAAGATCTTGGCCACCTGGTCCTTGGTCAGCGACTTCACGGGATTAGAGGCGTTCACGCCCACGCCCGTGCCGGACGCGCCGATCGGGATCGTCTCCACGGTGCCCTTCTCGGGAGCCTTGAGGTCTCGACTGATGAAGCCGAGATCGACGTTACCGCTGACTGTGAGCGATACGCCGGCGTCCGAGCCGACGTCGTCGAACCCCGACCAGATCACGGTCGGATGTTGGGCCGAGAAA
>DATEDV010000137.1:0-6310 GCA_035281485.1 Candidatus Limnocylindria bacterium
CCGCGGGCCGCTTCCCATCCATGAACCGCTTGATCTGCTCGCTCGTGAGCGGGCCGCGCAGTTAGCTCATCGCCCAGCAGGACTCGAACACCACCGGTGCGTCTCCATGCACGTTGTGCATCAGGAAGATGCGCTTCGACAGTCCCGAAAGGAGCGCGTCGACCTCGCGTTTGTCGAACTCCGCCTGCGCCTGCGCGGAGGCGCCCTCGAGTCCTTCGAGGACGCGCGCCTTGTCGCGCTCCGTCTGCAGGCGCCCCAGGAGCCACGTCCCGGTGTTCGCCAGACCCTTGTAGTCGAGGTCCACCGGGTTCTGCGTCGCGAGGACGACGCCGAGGCCGTAGGCGCGCGCCTGCTTCAGCAGGGTGAGGAGGGGGCGCTTCGACGGCGGCTCGGCCACGGGTGGGAAGTACCCGAAGATCTCGTCCATGTACAGGATCGCGCGGAGGCTCGTCGTGCCGGACTGCGTCCTGACCCAGTCGAGCACCTGGTTCAGGAGGAGCGAGACGAAGAACATCCGCTCCGCCTCCGAGAGATGCGCGATCGAGACGATCGCGACGCGCGCCTTGCCGCTCTCCGATCGCAGCAGCTGCCCGACATCGAGTGGCACTCCCTCGAGCCACGCGTGGAATCCCGGCGAGGCGAGCAGGTTGTTCATTTTCACGGCGAGCTGCGTCCGCTCCTTCGCGGGATAGAAGGAGTCGAGGTCGAGCGCGCCGACGCGCGCCATCGGCGGCCTCTGGATCTGCTCGATGAGCGCCGCGAGGTCGAGATCCTCGCCCGCGCTCCACGCGCGCGTCAGCAGATTCGCGATGAGGATGTGCTCGCGGCTCTGGATCGGGTCGGCCGCGATGCCGAGCAAACCGAGGAGGCTCGTGGCCGTGGTCGTCACACGGTCACGGAGGAGCTCGCCGTCCTCGCGCACGGCCTCTGCGGGCGCGGCGAACGAGGCCACGATCGAGATCGGTATGCCCGCGCTCGACGCGGGCGTGTAGATCGCGAAATCCGCGGCGTCCTTCAGCCGGCGGATGCGGTCGCCGTCCTGACCCCACTCGGCCAGCCCGTCCTTCCAGAGCTTGGCCTGCTGTGCGGCGAACTCATCCGGGGAGAGCGACTTCGCTCGCGCATCGTCCTCGTTGATCCAGGGCCGGAAGTCCTCGGCGCGTAGGTCGGGGAAGGTCAGCATGAGATTGGTCAGGTCGCCCTTCGGGTCGATCGCGATCGACGGGATGCCGTCCAGCGCCGCCTCCTCGAGGAGGGCGATGCAGAGGCCGGTCTTGCCGCTCCCGGTCATGCCGACGCAGACCGCGTGCGTCACAAGGTCCTTGGAGTCGTAGAGGATCAGCCCGGGCTCGGCCGACTTCTTGGCCGGGGCGTACGGCCGGCCGAGGTAGAACGCGCCGAGCTTCTCGAACTGCTCCGCTGAGACGGGCTTCGTGTCGGTCACGGCGGACCTCCTCTGGCGACCCGACTTTGATGCCCCACGCGAAGCGCCAGAGTCTAGAGTCTGGCGCGATGCGCGGACCGATCGTGATGGCCGGGGTGATCGTCCTCCTGTTGATGCTCGTCGCGCCCGCGGGCGCGGCAACGGCCGTGCCGTCGCGGCTGCAGCTCCGCGGTCACCTGCCCGAGCTCGGCGAGCGGCCCGCGATGCGCGTGTTCCAGACGCAGGCGGCCTACGACAGCTTCCGCAGCAGCCTCGGCGAGGCGAACATTTTCCCGGCGACGTCGAACATGTTCATGAGCTTCGACCGCGACATCCTCGCGCTGTACTCGCGCGGCAACGACGTCGGCGGCCGCTGCCTGCGCACCGGACCGAACGCGACGCTCGACGGCGACACGACCACGCTCGACCTGCTGTTCGAGGCCGGCACGTGCGGTGCGCCGAGCGGCGCGCACTACCCGTTCATCCTGGTGGCGCTCTCACGCACCGCGGCCGACGGCAGCTCGTGGGTCACACCGGCGCGATCCGTGTGCGCCTCCGCGCCCGGCGTGGCGGACTCGCGCGCGTGCGCGTCCCTCGGCACGTCCACGGTCACACCGTCGCCGACCACCGCCGCCAGCCCGAGCCCCAGCCCCACGCGGACCGCGGCCAGTCCAAGTCCCACTGCCACGCCGACCACGGCCGCGACCCCGACCGCGACACGCACCGCTACGCCGACGACCGCGCCATCACCGTCGCCCACCCGCTCTCCGGTCGCGGTGGCGAGCCCGACGGTGACCCCGGCCGCTCCGGCACCCGCCGCAGGCGGCGATAACTTCCTGCTCACCGCGGCGCTCATCGGTCTCGGTGTGCTGATCGGCATCGTCCTCATGGCGGCGCGCCGCCCGCGTCGCTCGATCCGGCGGATCCCCTAGCGCGCGACCTCGCGGCCCGTGCCGCCGGTCGACTGGTCCGCCCGCGGCACCGGACGGCCGCCGCGCTTCTCGAAGGTGATCGACGCGACGACGGTGTCGCCGCTCGTCACCGTGAGCGTGTATTCGCCGGCGGGATAGCGACCCGGGAGCTCGCCGAAATGCGCGCCCTGTGGCGAGACGCCGACCTCCTCGCGCTCGTCGGTGCGGCGGCCCACCACGCGCAGCTGGACCTTCTCCTCGGATCCGAACCCGTACAGCAGATACCCGCGGCCGTCGTCCGCCTGCGGCGCCGCCGTCAGGACGACCGCGGGACCCGCGGGTATCCCCGCCGCGAACCGCGACGCAAGACCGCGGACGAACGCGTCAAAAGAGCGGCCGGTGAGAGCCGCGTACGCGCGCGCGACATCCTCGCCGCGGCGGAGTCTCTCGTACAGCCGCGCGATCGGCTGAGCGCCCCCGATGTCTTCACGTAGCAGCTCGGTCGCGCGGGCGGCCTGCTGGTACTTGTAGTAGCCGGCCCAGCTGGTGATCGAGTTCCACTGTCCCTGCGTCACCAGACGCGCGAGCGGCATGAGCGTGTTCGTGGCGGCCATCGAGGCGGCTTCGTATCGCACCCGGACGAGCCGCCACTCGCCGCCGGCGATCGTCGCCTCGGCCAGTCGCGCCTGCCCTTCGTTCAGCCACGCCGGGACGAGGTCGCACCGCGGCGCGCACGCCTCGAGCGTCGCGGCATGCGTGAGCTCGTGCCGGATCGCCGCCACGGGCCGCCGCTCCCGCACGGCGCCCCAGTTCACCAGGATCGCGCGAGTGTCCGGTTCGAAGAACGCGACCGAGTTGTCGGCGACGAACGCCGCCGTCGCTTCCGAGTAGGCCAGAAGATGCATGAGCCCGATCCGGTAGCTGGCTGTCGTCGCGAACACGTAGATCGACGGCGGCTGGCGCAGGGTCCGATCGAACTCGCGCTGGACCGCGTCGAGGTCCGCGGTGACCTGTTCGTACAGCGCGTGGAGATCGTCGTGCGTGAGTGCGTTCTCGATCAGCACGTTCGCCCCGACGACGCACAGCGGCACCACGGTGATCTCTCCGACGGATGCGGGCGGGGAGGGGCATGGGACGAACGGCGTCGGCCGCGGCACAGGCGTCGACCGTTCCGCCGTCGACTGCGCCGTCGGAACGACGCTCGGCGACGGCTCCAGCGTCGCGATCGTCGTCGGCGTCGGCACCACGGTCACGCCCGTCGGTGCGCATCCCTGCAGTGCGATGGATGCGACGATGGCGACGACCGCCGCGCGCATCAGCCCGCGGGTGAGGACAGGAAGATCGACGCGCCGAGCCGGTCGGCGTACTGCGGGCGGAATCGCTCGGCGTTGTACTGGCTCGCGACGTCGACCCGACGCGGTCCGAGCTCGGGGTCGGGAAGCGTCGTGTGGACGAAGTTACCGCCACGGATCGCGACCATGCGGCCCGACGCGCCGTCGCGGATGAGGTCGACCGCGATGTTCGCGAACGTGATGGCGACGGTCTGGTCCAGCGCATCGGGATCGCCGCTGCGCAGGTCGTAGGTGAGCTCGCTCGCGAGCGTCTCCTCTCCGGAGCGCTTGCGGATCTCGTCGGCCAGCGTCTCGGCGATATTGGTCTTGCGTCGATGCCCGAACGCGTCCGGGGGCCCGTACTCGGGGACGGTCCCGCCCTGCCAGATCGCGCCTTCGGCGGCGACGACGAACGCGTAGCGCGAGGGGTTGTTGCGCTTGTCGTCCACGAGGATCTCGACCAGGCGATCGAGGTCGAACGGCGACTCCGGGATCAGGCAGCGCGCGGACGTCACGTACGCCGCGTGCAGCGCGCTGAAGCCCGCGTCGCGGCCGAAGATCCGGAAGACCCCGATGCGCTCGTGGGAGCCGAGCGTGGTGCGCTGGCGATCGATGAGCTCCTTCGCGCGCGTGATGGCGGTCGAGAACCCGATGCAGTACTCGGTGCCCTGGACGTCGTTGTCCATCGTCTTCGGCACGGCGATCAGCCGCACGCCCTCGCGAACGAGGACCTCCGAATACGACAGCGTGTCGTCCCCGCCGATCGTGACGAGGTAGTCGAGGCGCAGCGACGCGATGTTGCGGAGCACGACGGGCGTGAGGTCGTACAGCCCGTCCGCGACGGCCATGCCGGCGCGCTCCTTCTCGTCGAGGAACGCCGGGACGCGTGCCGCGGCCGTCTTGCGCGGATTGGTCCGCGAGGTGTGCAGGATCGTCCCGCCGGTGCGGTCGATGGCGCGCGTGTTCGCGCGATCGAGCGGTCGGACGTACTCCGGATCCGGCTCGCGACCCGGACGCATGTTCGTGAGGCCCTGCCAGCCGCGCCGAATGCCGAGCACCTGGTAGCCGAGCTCGGTCGAGCGGTACACGACGCTCTTGATGACCGGGTTGAGGCCGGGAACGTCACCGCCTCCGGTGAGGATGCCGATGCGGCGCATCACGCCGCCAATGCTAGACATGGAACGGCGCGCCCTGGACAGGGGCGCGCCGTTCGCCTCGCGGGAGGGGGAGAGGAACCTATTTGTAGGTCGAGTACTTCGCCCAGAACTGCCCAGGAGTGAGGTGCGACTCCTTGATCGCCTTGGGGCAGACGCTGTTGATCTTCTCGGCGAGCGCGGTCAGCGCTTCGACCGACTTCTTGCCGCCCATCTCGGCGCGCAGGTCCACGCAGTACTTCATGTTCTCGGTCATGACCGGGCTGGTGCTCTTCTTGTCGGCGGTCGCCTGCACGGTGCCGTACGGGTCGGCGAGTCCGTCCGCAAGACGGGCCACCTCGTCCTCGTTGAGGCCGGTGGCCGCGATGAACCGACGGCAGGCGTCGCTCTCCAGATCGCGCGTGCCGGCGCACTCCTTCATGAGGGCCCATGCGTCCGGGCGCTTCTCGGGCTTGGGCTGCTCGTTCAGCAGGTCCAGCTTGCGCTGGAGCTTCTCGTAGAAGTAGTCGGGGTCCATGCCGCTCAGCTGTTGCGCGGTGTAGCAGTCGTCGCTGCTCGGGTCCCGCGTCTCGAGGCAAGCGGCCCACGCTCGACCGAACTCGTCGGGTCCGTTCGGACTGTTGACAGCCGTCCCACCACCGACGGTCGCCGCGGATGCGCTCGCGACCAGGACCGAAGCCAGGACCAGGGTCGCCAGGAAGAGAGTGCTGAAAAGTTTCATGGTCCTGAGAACGATGGGATCGCGGTGACCTTACAGCCCCGGAAGTACCAGTCGGGTACTGACGGGGCGCGCCGCCCTAACGGCGGTCACTGCACCTTGAGCGTGACGGTCCCGACGTTGACGTACGTGCTCGAGACCGTCTTGGTGATCTGCTGCTTGTAGGTCTTGATCCCGTCGGATCGGAGGAAGTACAGCGTCACTGTTCGCCCGATCTTCTCGGAGAACGTCACGCTGAAGCTCGACCCGGTCGTCACCTGCAGGCACGTGCCGCCGAGGCTCAGCGACACGCACACGTTCGTCGCCGGCGAGCCGTCCGGGTTCTTGATCGTCCCGGTGAACGTGACCAGCTGCGCGGTCGGTGCCGCTGTCACCTTCGGCGTCGCCGTCGGCGGCTTCGTTGGCGTCGGCGTCGGGCGGATCGTCGGCGTCAAGGTCCGCGCGGGCGGCGGCGCGGTCGGGACGGGCGTGGGCGACGGCGTCGGGGATGGGCTCGGTGTCGGACTCGGCGAGGGCGTCGGACTCGGTGACGGGCTGTCCGTAGGCGCGGGCTGGACCGTCTCGGGCGCAGGCGGAAGGTTGGCGTTCACCATCGCGAGCGTCGCACGCTCGATCTCGCGTGCGCTGCCCGCGGCGAGCGCGTTGCCGGTCGCCTCGAGGCGCGCGGCCTCGGCGGTCCGCTGCTCGAGCAGCATGAGGAGATACGCCAGGCGATCCTCCGGATCCGTGTGGAAGCGGAGCGCGGCGTTCTCCAGCGTGACGCGCACCGAATA
>DATEDV010000138.1:0-3474 GCA_035281485.1 Candidatus Limnocylindria bacterium
CCTCGAGGCCGATCTCAACCTCAAGGGCCTGTCCGTGTATTCCGGTCGTATCGGGGAAAAGGTCGCGAGCGAGCTCATCACGGTCGTCGACGACGGGCGCGACCCCGGTCAGCGCGGCACGGCCGCGATGGACGATGAGGCCACGCCGACGCAGCGCACCGTGCTGATCGAGAAAGGCATCCTCAAGACCTATCTGTCGGACCGCAGGCACGCGGAGAAGCTGGGGATCCGACGGAGCGGCAACGCCCGCCGCGAGAACTTCCGGCACCTGCCGATCTGCCGCATGACGAACACGATGATCGCCTCAGGCGAGTCCGATCCCGACGAGATCGTGCGTTCGGTGAAGGACGGCATCTTCGTGAAGAAGATGGGTGGCGGACAGGTCGACGTCGTCAGCGGGAACTTCGCGTTCGAGGTCACGGAGTGCTACCGGATCCGCGACGGCAAGCTCGCGGAGCCGCTGCGCGGCGCGACGCTGGTCGGCCAGGGACCGAAGCTCATGAGCGAGATCGACATGGTCGGCTGGGACCTCGGTTATTCGACCGGCACGTGCGGCAAGGACGGTCAGGGCGCCCCGGTCGCGGACGCGCAGCCGACGCTCCGCATCCCGTCCGTCGTCATCGGCGGCAAGATCCAGTGACCGCGCGGCTTTCGAACGACGAGGTCGTCGACCGCGCGCTGGAAGCGCTGCGCTCGGCGCGCGTCGCGACGGCCGAGGTGTTCGTCCGCGACGCGCAGTCCGGCTCGGTCGAGACGAAGGACGGCGCGCTCGAGGTCGTGACCGCGCGTGGTGAACGGGGACTTGGCGTTCGCGTCCTCGACGGGCAGCGCATCGGATTCGCGCACACGAGCGATCTCGCCGCCCCCGGGATCGAGGCGTGCGTCGATCAGGCGCGACGGATGGCGAAGATCACCGAGCCGGACGAAGACCTGCGCATCGCCGCCGCACCCCTGGAGAGCGTCGACCTCGACATCTACCAGCCGGGTCTCGAGGACCGTCCGCTCGCGGACCGTGGTGCCGTCGCGCTCACGGTGGAGCTCGCGGCCCGGTCCGTCGACCCGCGGATCACGCACTTCCGCAAGACGAGCTACAGCGATGCCGAGGTCACGACGGTGCTCGCGACGACGCAGGGCGTGCGCGCCGCGTACCGGGAGAGCTTCTGCGGCGCGATGACCAGCCCCGTCGCGACGCAGAACGGGGAGCGGCAGATCGGCTTCCACGGCGAGGCCACGCGTCGCTTCGCGGAGCTCGACCCCCAGACCGTCGGCGCCCGAGCCGCGCAGCGCGCGCTGGAGAAGCTCGGCGCGAAGCCCTTCGCGACGGCGAAGCTGCCCGTCGTTCTCGATCCGTGGATGGCGATGTCACTGCTCGGCGCCATCGCTCCGCTGTTCTCGGCCGACAACGTCCTGAAGGGCCGATCGCTCTTCGCGGGCAAGGTCGGCGAGCGCGTGGCCAACGAGCGCGTGACCATCGTGGACGACGCGCGCCGAAAGGGTGGCCTCCGCAGCGCCCCGTTCGACGGCGAGGGCGTCGCCACGACGACGCGGACGCTCGTCGATGGCGGCATCCTCCGCGGCTACTTCACGAATCTCAAGACCGCGCGAAAGCTGAACACCGCGCCGATGGGGAACGCCCGGCGCGGCTCGTATGCGTCCCCCAGCCGCATCGGTCCCTCGAACCTCTTCATCGCGGCGGGCACCGACGACCCGGCCGCGCTGGTCGACGGGCTCGACCGCGCGCTTGCGGTCACCTCACTGCTGAACCTGCACACGATCGATCCCGTGTCCGGTGAGTTCTCCCTCGGCGCGACGGGCACCTACCTGGAGCGCGGCACGCCGGTTCATCCGGTCCAGGGCATCACGATCGCCGGCAACCTCACGCACCTGCTCTCATCGATCAGCGGCGTGGGGACGGATCTCACATTCGGCGCGAGCGGCATCGGCAGCCCAACGCTCGTCATCGCCGAGCTCTCGGTGGGCGGCACGTGATGTCCTGGCAGTCGCTCCTGCACGACGACCCGGTCCCGTGGCTGCTCGAAAAGGGAGATCCGGCCGTCCGCGCGCTCACGCTTCGGCACGTTCTCGACCGCAGCTCGCGCGACGCCGAGCTGCGCGAGGCGCGGCAGGCCGCGATGAGCTCACCGCCGATCTCGACCATCCTGAAGCGCCAGCGTCCTGAAGGAGCCTGGCCCGGGCCGGACCTGAGGCAGTGGAATGCCTCGAAATACAAGGGCACCCACTGGTCCAACCTCCTGCTCGTCGAGTACGGCGCGGACCCGAACGACCCGCGCGTCCGCCGCGGCGCCCGCTGGATGCTCGACGCGCTGGGGGACCCCAAGGCCGCGGGCCTCGAGTGGATCTTCGGTCGTGATCACGGCGTGTCCTGCTTCGCCGGCAGCGTCGTCCGCTACGTCGCGGCCGCGGGTTACGGGACGGATCCGCGACTCGAGCCGCTCGTGCAGCGCCTGGTGCGCGAGTCGAAGAAGTACGACGCGGCGTGCTACATCAATGGCGAACAGCCGTGTGCCTGGGGCTACGCGCGTCTCATCTGGGGCCTCGCGGCGATCCCCGAGTCCGCGCGGACGCGCGAGGTCGAGCGCACGCTGCGCCGCGGGGTCGAGTTCCTGCTCTCGTACAAGATGACGCGCGGCGGCTATCCGAGCCCGAGCGAGCCGAGCTACCTCTGGCGCCAGATCTCGTTCCCGCTCTTCTATCAGGCGGACATCCTGTTCGTGCTCCGGGCGATCGACGCCGCCGGCGCCATCGACGACCCGCGCGCGCAGATCGCGATCGCGTGGCTGCTCTCGCGACAGGACTCGCACGGACGCTGGGCGGGTCGTTCGCCCTACGCAGACCGCATGGCCTCGAAGGTCAACGCGAGCAAGTGGGCGACGCTGCACGCCCTGACGGTGCTGAAGCATGCCTTCCCGGAGAACGGCGCCTAGGCTTTAGAGGCTGCCATACGTGGTACCATACGTCGCGTGATCAAGACGACCGTGTACCTGCCACAGGCCACAAAGCGGAGGCTTGCCGCACTTGCTCGCGCCCAAGGGCGTTCCGAAGCCGAGCTGATCCGCGAGGGGATCGAGCGCCTGGTGCGCGAAGCTCCCCGCAAGCCACTGTTCCCGCTCTTTAGGAGCTCAGATCCAACGATCGCCGAGCGCGTAGACGAGCTGCTTTCTGGTTTTGGCGAGCGTTGATCGTCGTCGACACGAGCGGACTCTTCGCGCTGCTCGATCCGGTCCAGCACCAGCACCAGCGCGTGGCCGCGTTCGTCGAGCGTGAACGCGGACCGTTCCTTCTCTCTACGTTCGTTCTGGCCGAGCTCGACTACCTGCTCTCGACCCGAGTGAGCGTCGACGCGGAGCTTGCTTTTCTTCGCCGCGTCGGCGCCGGCGACTACGCGGTGGAGTCGTTCGACGATCAGGAGATAACGGCCGCCGCCGACCTCGTCGAGCGATACCGCGGCCAGGG
>DATEDV010000139.1:0-2691 GCA_035281485.1 Candidatus Limnocylindria bacterium
GGGCCTGGTGGACGAGTCGGTCGCCGCGGTGTTCGTGCAGCAGCCGAACTTCTTCGGCTGCGTCGAGAAGCTGGCGCCGGTCGCCGCGGCGGCGAAGGCGGCGGGCGCCTACTCGGTGGCCGTGATCAACCCGATCGCGACCGGCCTCCTGCGCTCGCCGGGCGCGGCCGGATTCGACGTCGCGGTCGGCGACGGGCAGCCGCTCGGCGTGCCGATGGGCTACGGCGGCCCGTGGTTCGGCTTCTTCGCGACGCGCATGGAGCACGTGCGGCGCATGCCCGGCCGGCTGGTCGGCATCTCGCAGGACGCGCAGGGCCGCCGCGCCTTCACCCTCACCTTCCAGACGCGCGAGCAGCACATCCGCCGCGAGAAGGCGACGAGCAACATCTGCACGAACGAGGCGCTCGCCGCGATCACCGCCGCCGTGTATCTCTCCCTGCTCGGGCCGGACGGTCTGCGCGCCGCCGCTCGCGCCCGCGCGGCGCGTGCGCACGCGCTCGCGAAGCGGCTGGCGGCGCTGCCGGGGTGCGACGTCGCGAACGACGGTCCGTTCCTCGACCGCTTCACGCTGCGCACGGAGATCGGCGGCTGGGAGCTGCGCAACGCGCTGCTCGCGCGCGGGATCCAGGTCGAGGCCACGGCGTCGCACTATGCGGATGGCCGCCGCGTCGGTCGCGACGACGTGATCATCCAGTGCACCGAGCTCACGACGGATGCCGACGAGGACGCGCTCGTCGAGGCCGTCGCGCAGCTCGCGCGCTCCGGCGAGAAGGTGGCCGCAGGGTGACGATCCGCACGCAGGTCGTCCCCGACGCCGGGGCCAGGACGCCGGTCCCCGCGCTCGAGCCGCTCCTGTTCGAGCTCGCGCGTCCGGGTCGTCACGGCCGGCACGTGCGCTCGAGCGAGACGGCCGATGTCCCGGAGCAGTTCGGGCGCAAGACGCCGCTTCGCCTCCCCGAGCTCACGGAGCCGCAGGTCGTGCGCCACTACACGCATCTCGCGCAGCTGAACTACTCGGTCGATACGGGGATGTATCCGCTGGGCTCGTGCACGATGAAGTACAACCCGAAGGTGAACGATCGCGTCGCGGCGCTGTTCGCGGACATCCACCCGCGCCAGTCCTACCGCACGACGCAGGGCGTCCTCGCGCTCGCGTATGAGCTCGAGCAGATCCTGGCGAAGGTCACCGGTATGGACTTCGTGTCGCTGCAGCCGCAGGCCGGCGCGCAGTCCGAGTTCACAGCGCTCCTGGTGTTCAAGGCGTATCACGCGAAGCGCGGCGAGGGAGCGCAGCGGCGGCGGATCATCGTTCCCGACTCGGCGCACGGGACCAACCCCGCGTCCGCGGCGATGTGCGGCTACGAGGTCACGACCGTGAAGAGCGACGCGCGCGGCAACGTCGACCTCGACGCCCTGAAGAGCGCGCTCGGACCCGACGTCGCGGGGTTCATGCTGACGAATCCGAACACGCTCGGCCTCTTCGAGGAGCGGGTGCGTGAGGTATGCGACGCCGTCCACGCCGCGGGTGCGCTGGTGTACGGGGACGGCGCGAACATGAACGCGCTGCTGGGCGTCGCGCGTCCCGGCGATCTCGGCTTCGACTGCGTCCACATCAACGTCCACAAGACCTTCTCCACGCCGCACGGCGCGGGCGGCCCCGGTGCCGGCCCGCTCTGCGTCAAGGCGCACCTCCGACCCTTCCTGCCGAAGCCGTGGATCGTCCGCGAGGCGGACGGCTCGTACCACTACGACACGGCGCGCGAGGACCGCGAGCCGGCGGGGATGGGGGACTCGATCGGCACGATCAAGCAGCGCCTCGGGAACTTTGGCGTCCTCGCGCGTGCATATACCTATATGAAGACGCTGGGCGAGGACGGCATGATCGAGACCGGCCGCGACGCGATCCTCGCGGCGAACTACCTCCTCGCGCTGCTCCGGCCCGCGTACGAGGTCGCGTACGATCGCCCGCCGATGCACGAGTTCGTGCTCACCGCGGCCAAGCAGAAGAAGCAGGGCGCGTCGGCGCTCGACATCTCGAAGGCGCTGCTCGACGAGGGCTTCCACTCGCCGACCGTGTACTTCCCGCTCATCGTGCCGGAGGCGATGATGATCGAGCCCACCGAGACGGAGCCGAAGGAGACGCTCGAGGCGTTCGCCGGCGCGATGCTGCGGATCGCCGAGCGCATCACCACGGAACCGGCTGCCGTGCGCGACGCGCCGCGTAGCGCGCCGCTGCGTCGGCTCGACGAGGTCGGCGCCGCGCGCAAGCCGGTGCTGCGATATCGGAGCGACGCGTGAGCATCGCGACGACGCGTCTCGCCGTCGCGATGGTGCGCCCACCGCAGGCGCTGGTGAACCGCGGGCTCACCGATCTGCGCGCGGAGCCGGATGAGGACTCCGAGCTCGTGGACCAGGCGCATTACGGCGAGCGTCTCACGCTGCTGACACGAGACGGCGACTGGTTCTACGCGCAGGGTCCGGACCACTACTTCGGCTGGGTGCAGGCGGATCATCTCGACGAGGTCGGCGCGCCCGAGCGGCGGATCGTTGGCGTCGTCGTCGCCGATGTCCGCTCGGCGCCGACGGACGCCGCGCCGATCATCGACCGTCTTCCGGTGGCCGCGCCGCTCGCCATTCAGGAACGCCAGGGCGAGTGGCTGCGCATCAGCTTCGACGGCTGGGTCGCATTCC
>DATEDV010000140.1:0-2476 GCA_035281485.1 Candidatus Limnocylindria bacterium
GAGCGGGACATAGATGCCGGTCACGCCGAAGTGCCGCTGGATGTAGATCGCACCCACCAGGCCAACGATCGTCTGCCAGACGAGCTTGTGACGGCCGCGGATGCCGAAGCCGTAGCGAACGTTGACGAGATCGTCGATCGCGCCGAGGACTCCGACGAAGACGAGCGCGCCGATCGGCACGATGGTCTGCGGTATGAAGTCGTCGCGATCGGTGTCCGGAAGGAGGAGCAGGACGAAGAGCCACAGCGCCGCCGTCACCCCGATGAACAGCACGCCGCCCATCGTCGGGATGCCCTGCTTGACGTAGTGGGTCCGCGGCCCCTCCGGCCGGATGTTCTGTCCGACCCGGAACCGCCGAAGCGCGCGGATGTACGGCGCGCCGAGCACGAGTCCGAGGAGGAACGCCGAGAGCAGCACACCGAGCGCGAGGATCTCCACTAGCGCGGTGCCCGGGAAGTCACTACGAGACGGCGACCGGGCGCACCAGCGCGTCGGCGAGGCGGTCCAGCGCGAGCGAGTGCGAGCCCTTCACGAGGATCGTGTCGCCGGGTCTCTGCACACGCTGCAGCGTCATGAGCGCGTCGGCCAGCTCGCTGGCCCAGTACGCCTCGGCCAGACCGGCCGCGCGTGCGGCGTCGACGGACGTGCGGGCAAGCTCGCCGATACCGATGAGCACGTCGGCCGTGCGCGCCGCCTCGCGTCCGACCTGCTGATGCGCGTCGGCGGAGAACGTTCCGAGCTCGAGCATGTCGCCGATGACCGCGATGCGACGCCCCTTCACGCTGCCGAGCACCGCCAGCGCGGCGTGGACCGCGGCGGGACTGGCGTTGTAGCTGTCGTCGATGACCGTCACGTTCTCCCCGCGGCGCACCTCCATGCGGTGCGCGGGCTGCTCGAGCGTGCCGAGAGCGACCGCGGCCTCCTGCAGCGGGACGCCGAGCGCGGTCGCCGCGCCGAGCGCGGCGAGCGCCGCGGGCACCAGCTGCCGGCCGGGGATCGGGAGCTCGACAGCGACGCGTTCGCCCTCGTAGAGCGCGGTGAAGCGCAGGCCATCGAGGCCCTCAGCACGGACGTCCGTGGCGCGCAGCTCAGCGTCCTCGCTCTCGCCGAAGAGGACCACGCGCGCACGCGTGCGAGGAGCGAGGGCACGCACGCGCGGGCTGTCGGCGTTCAGCAGCGCGACGCCCTCATCGGGGAGCGACTCGATGAGCTCGGCCTTGCCGGCCGCGATCGCCTCGACGCTCGGCGTCCGCGCGAAGTGGACCGGGATCGCCGGGATCTCGGTGATGACGCCGACGCGCGGACGGACGAGGCGGCAGAGGTCCGCGATCTCGCCCGGCACGTAGAACCCGAGCTCGATGACGGCGATCTCGTGCGACGGCTCGAGGCGCAGGAACGTGAGCGGCACGCCGATCTCGTTGTTGAACGACGCCGCGGTGCGGAGCACGCGGAACCGGGCGCCCAGCGCCGCGGCGGTCGCCTCCTTCGTCGTCGTCTTCCCAACGTTGCCGGTGATCCCGACCGCCGGGATGGGATGCGCGTCGCGGATCGCCTCGGCCAAGCGGCGCAGCGCATGAAGCGGCTGCGAGACCTGGATGAGGAGCGCGTCGTCCGGCGTGGGCACCGCGCGCTCGACCACGGCCGCCGCGGCTCCCCTCGCGAACGCATCCGCGACGAAGTCGTGGCCGTCGCGCTGATCGCGCAGGGCGAAGAAGACCTCGCCCCGCTCCACGATCCGCGAATCGAACGCGCCGCCGACGAATCGCTCGTCAGCGCGGTGCGTCCCGCGTATCACGCGCCCGCCCGTCGCCGCGAGCAATTGATCGAGCGTGAACACCAGCGAATGGTAGCGACCGATCAGGGCCGGTCCGGCTGCACACGCGCGTGACGCAGCACGTCGCTCGCGAGGTCATGGAAGGCCCCCATCGCGGCAACGGTCCCGAGCAGCTTCGACTGCGGCCGCTCGATCACGACGACGGCCACGAATCGCGGATCGCTCGCCGGGGCGAATCCGGCGAACGACGAGATGTACGCGTCGTCGACGTAGCGACCGTCATCGCTGGGGATCTGTGCGGTGCCCGTCTTCCCGGCGACCGAATAGCCGGCCAAGCCCGCGGCGCGCGCGATACCGCGATCGATGGTCGAGACGAGCATCGCGCGCAGCGCGTCGGCGGTATCCGGCGCGATCGGCGTCCGCACGGCGACGGGCGCGGTGCGGTGCTCCCCGTCCGCATCGCGCGTCGCCGCCACCACGTGTGGCCGGTAGAGCGTGCCGCCGTTCGCGATCGCGGCGTAGGCGCTCGCGAGCTGAAGGGGCGTGACCGCGATCCCCTGCCCGAACGCGATCGTCCCGACGTCGACCGGGTACCACTCCGCGAGCGGCCGCACCGCGCCCGCGGCCTCTGCCGCGAGATCGACACCGGTCAGCGCGCCGAATCCGAACGCGCGCAGGTACTGGTACAGCGGATCCTGGCCC
>DATEDV010000141.1:0-6126 GCA_035281485.1 Candidatus Limnocylindria bacterium
CATCGCCATCCGCATCTCGACACCCTCGGTGATATGGCCGTCGGGGTCGTGCTCGTCCGAGGTCACCCAGAAGCGACCGCCGGGAATGCCGGGCCGACTGCGTGGTGAGATGCCGTCCTTTGTGAGCGCGTAGCGGAGGTATTCCTTCACGTCAGCCGGTGACTTGCCGTTCC
Source organism: Candidatus Limnocylindria bacterium (assembly GCA_035281485.1). Taxonomy (GTDB): domain Bacteria; phylum Chloroflexota; class Limnocylindria; order P2-11E; family P2-11E; genus CF-39. The sequence continues at coordinate 174 of DATEDV010000141.1, forward strand.
CGTTGTGCGCGCCGGCGGTGTCGTTGGGGCCTTTCGCGTCGACGGCGGTCCACTCGCTGCCGGTGAAGCGCTCGCCGCGGTCGATCTTGTCGTATTTCAGCTCGAGCTTGTCGATCGTCGTGTAGACCGAGGCGAGCTTCTTGTCCGAAAGCACGATCACCGGCATCTGGTAGCGCTCGGCCCAGTTGAACGCCGAGAAGATGTCCTGATAGGACTCGCGCAGGTCGCCCGGCGCGGTGACGATGTGCGGGAAGTCTCCCTGCGCGGGGTGGAGCGCGAACTGAAGGTCCCCCTGCTCCTGGCGCGTCGGCATCCCCGTCGACGGTCCGCCGCGCTGGTACAGGACGAGGACCGGGCCGGGCGCCTCGGTGATCGAGGCGAAGCCGATGCCCTCGACCATGAGCGCGAAACCCGGACCGCTCGTCGCCGTCGCGACGCGCACGCCCATGTGTGCCGCCCCGACGGCCATGTTGATGGAGCTGATCTCGTCCTCGCACTGCACCACGAGCAGGTTGTAGTCGCGCTGGTGCCGCTCGAGGAAGACGCTCTCGTCGGTCGCCGGCGAGATGGGGTAGTAGGTCTGGAACGAGCAACCCGCCTTGAGCTTCGCGATGGCCGCGATCTCGTAGCCCTTCGCCAGGATGCGCGCCTTGGAGTCCGGTCCCGGCTTCAGCGTGTACGGGAACTCCTTCGCGTTCTCGTGCTGCTTCACGTGTTCGAACGCCAGACGGGCCGCGCGCACGTTCAGCTCGCCGACCTCCGAGCGCTTCCCCTTGAACTGGCCGCGGATGACGTCGGCCACCAGGTCGAAGGGGTAGTCGCAGAGCGCGAGCGACGCACCGAGGCCGACGGTGTTCTTCATGACCTCGTAACGGCGCGCCTGCTCGGCCTTGCCGACCTCTTCGAGGGCCTTCTTGATGATCTCCATGAACGGCACGGCGTAGAAGCGAAGATCCGACCGACCACTCTGCTTCGGGTCGAACTCGATCTCGCTGTCGTAGATGACGCCGCCGCCGTCGTTGATCTCATGCAGATGCCCGAAGTGGGTGGGCCACCGCCGGTGGTGCCCGTCGCCGGTCAGCGTCTCGTCGTCGAGCGCGACCAGGATGTCGGCCGTGTCCCGGTAAGACCGGATGTCCTCGTCGTCGACGCGGACTCGGTAGAACGAGTGCTTGCCCATGATGTTCGAGTGGTACTCGATGTTCGCGTAGACGCGCAGCCCGGCACGCGAGCAGGCCTTGGCGAACACTTCGGCGGAGGCGTTGATGCCGCTCCCCTGGGGTCCGCCGATCATCCAGGTGAGCCGATTCTTCTGCACTCGGAACACCTATTGTAATCCGCGATGGCGGCGCGCCGTGAGAAGGACACGCTCGGTGAGATCGAGGTCCCCGCCGACGCGTTGTGGGGCGCGCAGACCCAGCGGGCGATCGAGAACTACCCGATCTCCGGCTACAAGCCGTTCCCCGCCTTCGTGCGCGGAATGGTGCGTGTGAAGCGCGCGGCCGCACTTGCGAACGCCGAGGCCGGTCGACTGGAGCCCAAGCGACGGGACGCGATCGTCGCTGCTTGCGACGAGATCCTGGCCGGAAAGCATGCGGCGGAGTTCGTTGTCGATGTGTTCCACTCCGGCGCGGGCGTGTCCTTTCACATGAACGTGAACGAGGTGATCGCGAACCGAGCGAATCAGATGTGCGGCGGCGGTCTCGGCACGTACGAGCACGTCAACCCCAACGACCACGTGAATATGGGTCAGTCGACGAACGATGTGACTCCGACGGCCATGCGTCTCACGCACCTCGAGCTGACAAAGGCGGTCGTCGAAGAGCTCGGCATGCTCGCGGCGGCGTCCTCCAAGAAGGCGGCAGAGTACGCGAACGTCGTCAAGCCTGGCCGCACGCACCTGCAGGACGCCGTGCCGATCCGGTTCGGCCAGGAGTTCGGTGGCTGGGCGCATCGCATGCACGGCGCGGCGCACCGGCTGCACGCCGGCCGCAGCGAGCTGTGCGAGCTGGGGATCGGCGGGACCGCCGCGGGCACAGGTCTGAACGCGGATCCGATGTTTCGCGAGCGGGTCTGCGCGCATCTCGCGGAGTGGTACGGCGAGCCGATCGTGCCGGCGAAGGACCTGGTCGCGTCGATGCAGTCGATGGCGCCGTTCGTCCGTATCTCGAGCGGCATGCGCACGGCGGCGATAGAAGTCTCGAGCATCTGCAACGACATCCGGCTCCTGGTGTCGGGACCGCGGACGGGCTTCGGCGAGCTGATCATCCCCGCGGTGCAGCCGGGCTCCTCGATCATGCCCGGGAAGGTGAATCCCGCGATCGCCGAGATGGTGAACCAGGTGTGCTTCCAGGTCATCGGCAACGACACGACGGTCGCTTGGGGCGCGGAGCATGGGCAGCTCGAGCTCAACGTGATGATGCCGGGCATCAACTACGCCGTGTGCTTCTCGGCGACGATCCTCGCGAGCGCGCTACGTCAGCTGCGGGTGAAGACGGTCGAGGGCATGCGCGTCGACGAGGAGCGCGTGAAGGAGCTGATGGACTCGAGCCCGTCGCTCATCATCACGGCGCTCACGCCGCACATCGGCTACGCGAAGTCGGCCGAGCTGGTGAAGAAGGCGCTCGCACAGAAGCGCCCGTTGATCGACATCGCGCTCGAGGAGAAGGTCATGCCGGAGGAGAAGCTCCGGAAGATCCTCGATCCGCTGCCGATGACCAGAGGCGGCGTGCAGTGACCGACGGGCCGCAGGTCGACGGCCACAGCGGATCCGTCCGCGTGCGGAGCACGGTCGCCTTCGAGGCCAAGCAGAAGATCCCGTACTTCCTCGGTGTCTCGGGGAAGACCGCTGGCGCCAAGGACCTCTCGCTCAACCTCATCGTGGTGCCGCCGAAGGGGAAGGCCGAGCCGCACACGCACAGCGAGTTCGAGAGCGCGATCTACGTCATCAGCGGCAAGGCGATCCACCACTGGGGCGACCGGCTGCAGCACTCGATGGAGACGGTCGCCGGCGACTTCCTGTTCGTCGCGCCCGGCGTCCCGCACTATCCGGAGAACCCCTACGACGAGCCCGTCGTCGCGGTCGTGGCGCGGAACGATCCCGAGGAGCAGGAGCACGTGATCCCGTTCGACGGCCGATGAGCGCCGGCGCGCGCTTCTCGCGCGATCGCCGCTATCGCTACCGCCTCTGGCGCCGCTGGGATCGTTCGCGGCCATCGATCGCGTTCTGCATGCTCAATCCATCGACGGCCGACGAGCGCTCGGACGATCCGACGATCCGCCGCTGCATCGGCTTTGCGCGCGCCTGGGGCTACGGCGGCGTCGAGGTCGTGAACCTCTTCGCGCTGCGCGCGACCGATCCGCGTGAGCTGCGCCGTGCGCGTGATCCGGTGGGCGAGCGCAACGACGCGTACCTGCGGTCGGCGGCGGGCCGCTCGGCCGCGATGGTCGTCGCCTGGGGCGTGCACGGCGCGCTGCTCGCGCGCGACGTGCGGGCGCTCGCGACGCTCAGTCGGCGAGCGCGGCTTCTGGCGCTCGGGTGGACGAAGTCGGGAGCGCCGCGCCATCCGCTGTACTTGAGGCGTGACGCGCGTCCGCTCGCGGTCGGAGCCGGCCGATGATCCGGCGCGTGAGCGCGTCCATCGCCGCGTAGCCCGCGCCGATCCCCGTCGGCGGATTTCCGGCCGGAAGCATCAGGCCGGGGAGCACCGGGGCCCAGCGCCAGATCCCGAGACCCGTACCGTAGAGCTCGAGCGCCGTCGTCATCGCGAAGCTGACGGCGTACAGGAGCGGATACCGCCCGCGGACCACGAAGCGGATGAAGATCGCCCACGTCACGAACCCGAGCAGGTCCGGAAGCGGTGGGCGCGCCAGACCGTAGAGCATCCACGCCGTCGCGCCAGCGGTGACGGCGAGGACGACGCTCCGGCCATGTCGCTCCAGGAACGGCAGCGACGCGACGCGCAGCGCCGCTAGGTAGAAGAGACCGTGACCCGCGGGTACGTAGAGCGGCAGATTCTCGAGGCGGTAGCGGTAGGCGCCCCAGACGATCGAGCCGACGATCTCGAGCAGCGTGGCGAGGACCACGAGCACCGCGACCTGCACGCGGACCGCCGGCGAGTGAAAGCGCAGCGCGATGACGAGAAAGACCCACGCGCTGAGGCCGAGCACGGACTGCTCGATCGCCGACGTCGACCGATCGAGCGGCAGCGCGATCGCGACGAAGGCCGCGAACGCGATCGCGTACGCGATCGTGCCGCGAACGCTCACGCTCCTAGCCGATCTTGATGGTCTTGATCTTGTCCCCGATCTTGATGCCCGCGACGACGTCCATACCGGCCGTGACCTGGCCGAAGTTCGTGTACTGCTTGTCGAGGAACGTGGAGTCCCTCTTTACCACGAACCACTGGCTGTCATTGTTGAACGCCGGGTCCTGACCGCGCGCGATCCCTACGGCGCCGAGCTTGAATGAAAGGTCGTTGTACTCGCTCGGCACGCGCTCGCCGCCGGTGCCGGTACCGCGCGGATCGCCGCCCTGGACGACCCAATCCTCGACGCGGTGGAAGGTGAGGTTGTCGTAGAAGCCGCTGCGCGCTTTGCCCGCGAAGCGCTCGACGGTCTGCGGCGCCTTGTCGGGCCGCAGCGTGAAGGTGAACGAGCCGCCCTTGGCGAGCTCGACGGTGGCCTGGGTCGCCTTGCCTGGGGTCGGTGTGGGAGTGGCCGTGGCAGTCCCTCCTGTTCTCGTGCCGCCGCTCTGAGCGGTCGAGCCGCAGGCAGCCAGCGTGATGCCGGCTGCCATCGCGCGCAGGACCGAGCGTCGGTTCATCGCATTGGACGATATAGGCTCCGCACGCCGAACGGCTATATCGTCATCGTCCCGATGCCGACTTTTCAGGCGCCCCGCGGGACGCGGGACCTGCTCCCCCAAGAGGCGGCCGCTATGGACGCGCTGCAGGCCGTGGTGCAGGCGCGCGCGCTCCGCTATGGCTACCCGCGCCTGGGCACGCCGATCATCGAGGAGCGCGAGGTCTTCGTGAAGTCGTCGGGCGAGTCGAGCGACATCGTCGGTTACGAGATGTACGAGATCGGTCAGCGCGGCGAAGGAACCTCGCTCGCGCTCCGACCGGAGGGGACTGCGGCGGTCACGCGAGCGTTCCTCGAGCACGGACTGCACAAGACGCCGCAGCCGGTGCGGTTCTTCTACTGGGAGCCGATGTTCCGCGGGCAGCGTCCGCAGCTGCTGCGCTTCCGGCAATTCTGGCAGTGGGGGCTTGAGTGCTTCGGCGCCCCTGAGGCCGCCGCCGACGTGGAGATCGTCGACTTCACGCACGGGCTCTTTCAGGAGGTCGGTCTCACCGAATACGAGATCGAGGTGAACACGATCGGCGATGAGCCGTGCCAGCCAAAGGTTCGAGCCGCCCTGACCGAATACTTCAGCCAGCACCGCGACGCGCTGAGCGAGAAGTCGCAGCGCCGCCTCGAGACGAACGTGCTGCGCGTCCTTGATTCCAAGGAGCCGCAGGACCGTGCCGTCATCGAGGCAGCGCCGAAGATCGTCGACGTCCTCTGCGACGACGACAAACGGCATTTCGCCGAGGTGCAGGAAGGGCTGACGCGTCTCGGCATCCCGTACCGCGTCGTCCCGACACTCGTGCGCGGGCTCGACTACTACACGCGGACGGTCTCCGAGTTCGTCCTCACGAACCCGGCGTTCACGAAGTCGGGGGACATCGCCGTCGCCGCCGGGGGCCGCTACGACCGGCTGGTCCGCCTCATGGGCGGACCGGACATGGCCGGGACCGGCATCGCCGGCGGGGTCGAGGTCCTCTATTTCGCGCTCAAGGAGCAGGGAGTCGCGGTGGCCGAGGAGCCGAAGCCCGACGTGTATGTCGTGTCGGCGCAGCCCGACGACGTCGCGGACCGCACGGAGCTTGCGAATCCGCTACGCGAGAAG
>DATEDV010000142.1:0-2318 GCA_035281485.1 Candidatus Limnocylindria bacterium
GGTCGGGGCAGTTCGAGAACCAGGTACGTGCCACCGCGCGGATGCGCATCCTCGTGCCGGTGACGCTCCTCATCATGTTCGTGATGCTGTACCTGGGCTTCACGCGCTGGTGGATCGCGCCGATCATCTTCTTCGGCGTCCTCGTCTCGGCCTCCGGCGGCTTCGTGATGCTGGCCCTGTGGGGCGCGAACCTGTCGGTCGCCGTGTGGGTGGGCTTCCTGGTGCTGTTCGGGGTGGTTGACGACGACGGCGTGGTCATCGCCACCTACCTGGAGGGGACCTTCAAGGACCGCGTCTTCGGCTCCATCGCCGAGCTGCGCGCGGCGGTCCTCGATGCGGGCCTCAAGCGCATCCGCCCTTGCCTGATGACGATCGCGACCACGGTCTTCGGGCTCATGCCGATCTTCTGGGCGACCGGTCGCGGCTCGGACGTCATGCAGCCGATGGCGATCCCGTCGGTGGGCGGCATGGCGGTGAGCCTGATCACGCTGTTCATCGTCCCGTGCATGTTCTGCGCGGTCGAGGAGTGGAAATGGAAGCGCGCTCGACGAGCCTAGCCGACGCGCAGGTGCGATCGTGCTCGCCTGTCCGCACACCTCCGGCAAGGACCCGTCTTGCGCCTGCGAGTCGAAGCGAGTGCGCCCGGCATGACTCGAACATGCGACCTGCGGTTTAGGAAACCGCCGCTCTATCCACCTGAGCTACGGGCGCGCGCGACACGTAGGGTAGCGGCGTCGACCGACGGGGCCCGAGGAGGCTGCTCGGCCTCTCGCTCTTCGTGTCCGCCGTCATCTCGCCCGCATCGCATCGCCAAGGCCGCCTTGGATGTCGCGTTTACATAGCATTTAGACACGCTCACTTGACATCCTGTCGCTGATAGCCGACACTCCGGCCCATGAAGAACCGCCTGCGGGTGCTGCGGGCCGAGCGCGAGTGGAGCCAGGCGGAGCTGGCCCAGCGGCTCGGGGTCTCGCGGCAGACGGTCAACGCCGTCGAGACGGGGAAGTACGACCCGAGCCTGCCGCTCGCCTTCGCGATCGCGCAGCTGTTCGAGCTCCGGATCGAGGACGTGTTCCAGCCCGGGTCCGCTTCCACGAAAGCCAAGCCATGAACGCCTCCACCATCTCCGACCGGGGTCCGATCGGGAAGCCCGCGTCGCTCGCGCGCTACATCGTCCTCCCGGCGCTCTTCGTCGTCGCCTACTTCGCCGCGCGACTCGGCATCGAGATCGTCGAGCCGCAGTCGGCGGGCGCGCTGTGGCTGGCGCTCGTGCCGGTGCCGTTCTTCGCGCTCCTGATCTACGGCTACGTGCGCGCCGTGCGCGGGATGGACGAGCTCGGCCGACGGATCCAGCTCGAGGGGCTCGCCTTCGCGTTCCCGATCGCGCTCCTGATCGTGTTCACGGCAGGCCTCCTGGATCTCGCCGGCTTCCACGGCGAGGCGAACTTCGACCTGCCGCGCATGTGGCCGCTGATGCTGCTGCCGTACTGGGCAGGGATCGCGCTCGCGCACCGGCGCTATTCCTGAGGCTGCGGCAGTTCGGTCGCCGGTGCCGCCGGGTCTCCCTCGTCCGGCACCGTGCCCGGCGGCGGAGGCCACGCGATCGAGAGGATCTCGAGGCGCTGGCAGCCGAGGCCTTCGCCCCACAGGAAGAGCGCGTCGCCTTCGTGCAGGTAGTTCTCGATGTCCTTCTCGAAGAACGCGTCGTGCCAGTCGCGGGAGTCCCACCAGAAGAAGACGCGGTTCAGGAAGCGGAGCATCTTGCGGTTGCCGACGGTGAGCGTGATGCCGCCCGGCGTCCCGAGCGCGATCACGTCGCCGGCCTGGAGCTTCGTCGCGTCGTGCGTCGGCGCGAGCGCGCCCGCGGGGTCGAGCGCGGCGCGCACGATCTGCGGGATGCGCCACAGGAGCTGGTCGCGCGCGCCCTCGTCCTCGGTCGCGCGCGAGCATTGCCGCAGGTAGAACCGATCGGGCTCGCGGTCGTCGGGGATCGGGAAGCGGCGAGTCGCGCTCTCCCCGTACGAGCGCGCGCAGAGGAGCGCGTGCGAGGGCATCGAAGCCTGGCCCTCGTGGGCGACGAAGTACGGGCCCACCGCGGTGAAGTCGCCGAGGCTCGCCGCGTACCCCCACCACGAGACCGACTCGGGCGTCCAGTTCCCGAGGACGAGGTCCGTGTCCGCGTCGCCGGTGAGGTAGGGCCGCGCCCAGAGGTCGGGCGTCTCGTTGCGGGCGAGCGCGCGCTCGTACACCTGGGGGTTCCGCGCCTTCACGTCGCTGACGAGGACGAACCCGGCGACCGCGGCATAGAGCTCCTCGTC
>DATEDV010000143.1:0-7677 GCA_035281485.1 Candidatus Limnocylindria bacterium
TGTGAAGGGACTCGGGGAGTCCGAGGCGAAGGGGATCGTGCGTGAACGCGAGATGAACGGATCGTTCAGAGGCTTTGACGAATTCGCGCGCCGTGTCGGGCTCAAGGAGGAGGCGCTGCGCAACCTCGCGCTGCTCGGCGCGTTCGACGCGTTCGGCGAGGCCCGGCGGGAGCTCCTCTGGCGCGCCCGCGACGCGCACCGCACCTCTCCGGCGTTCACGCGCCCGGCGCTCGCCCTCCCGACGTCGGCGGCGCCGACGCTGCCGGCGCTCACCGAGCAGGAGCGCGTCGCGCTCGATTACCGCATCACGGGAATCCCGACCGGGCCGCAGATCATGCGCTTCTACCGCGCCGACCTCGACCGCCGCGGCGTGCTCAGCGCCGCGGCGCTCGCCTCGCGGCGGCACGGCACGATCGTGCGCACGGCGGGAGCGATCGTGGTCAAGCAGCATCCCGAGACGGCGAAAGGTCACGTATTCCTATCCCTCGAGGACGAGACCGGGATGTCGAACGTGATCATCCGACCGGCGACCTACCGCCAGCACAAGCGGGTGCTCGACGCCAATGCGGCCGTGGTGGTCACCGGGACGCTACAGGCGGTCGACGGGGTAATCTCGGTGCTGGCACAGCGACTCGACGGTCTCGCGCTCTTCGTCAAGATCGCCGCCCGCGAGTGGCAGTAATCCTTCCAAGCGTCTCAATACCGGTATCGGTCGCTGGTCAAAGCGGTAGCACCGTGCCGCGAGACCTTGTGACGCGAAGCACCGCGACCGCAAACTCCGGCGAAGCAGAGAGGCAGGCAAGGACGGTTGTCCTGCCGTGACACGTAGCAGCGCAGGAGTGGGGAAAAGAACAGGTGGACGACCTTAACGGCCGTCGTGCAGAAGATCTGCTCGACTCGATCTTCCACGTGGCCACCGAGCTTGTTCGCGGCGAGCGCGCGTCGCTGATGCTGCGCGACGACGCGACCGACGACTTCGTGATCGCGCACGCGGTCGGTCTCGCCGAGGAAGTGAAGCGTCAGGTGCGCGTACGCCCCGGTGAGGGCGTCGCGGGACACGTCGTCGCATCGAAGCGGTCCCTGCTCGTGCGTGGCGGTGAGGCGCCGGTGCAGGTGCGCGGCGGCCAGTACCGCTCCGACTCTTTTATGTCGGTGCCGATCATGATCGACGACGATGCGCGCGGCGTCCTCAACGTCACCGACCGTTTCGACGGTCGGCCCTTCGAGGAGGACGACCTCGCGACGCTCGAGATCATCGCGGGACACATCGGCGCGTGCCTGGTGCAGCAGGAGCAGGGCGAAGCGCTGCAGCGTCTCGCCGAGACGGACTCGCTCACCTGGCTCTTCAACCGGCGGCACTTCGACAAGCGGCTCGAGGCGGAGACGAATCGGGCGCTGCGCGCCGAGCACCTGCTCGCGCTGCTCATGCTCGACGTCGACAACTTCAAGCTCATCAACGACCGCTTCGGTCATCGCATCGGAGACCAGGTGCTCAAGTCGGTGGCCTCCGCCGTGAAGCAGGCGGTCCGCCTCTACGACGTGCCGACGCGCTACGGCGGCGACGAGTTCGCGGTCATCCTGCCCGACGCCGACACCGAGGTGGCGTCACGCGTCGCGCGCCGCGTACTCGAGAAGGCCGGGACGGTCGCGCTCCCCGGCGAGCTCCGTGACGCGGGCATCCCGCTCAGCCTGTCGATCGGCATCGCGACGTTCCCGCGGCCCGCGGGTGACGCGAACTCGCTCGTCGAGGCGGCGGACAGCGCGATGTACCGGGCGAAGCAGGCCGGCGGTGGCATCCGCGTGTGGGAGCACGCGTTCGCCGATGGCCCGCGCGGCGCGATGCGTCCGACGCGCGCGGCGCTCCCGCCCGCTCCCTATCTCTCCGATCCCGCCCGGCTCGCGACGCGCGAGCTGCAGACGCTCATCCCGCTCGCGCTCGCGCAGGAGTTCAACGTCGCGGTCGTCGGTCACGAGGGCCAGGTGCTGACGATCGCGTTCCCGTCGCCGAATCCCGCGGCGGTCGACGCGATCTCGAAGGCGACGGGCTACGCCGTGTATCCGGTCTTCAGCAATCCCGCGGATCTCGAGGCGACTCGCCGGAGGTTGGCTGCGGCTTAGGCGACGCGCAAACTGAAAGGACACGCCCTCCAGCACGTGTCCAGGGCGACGGGCGCCGCGCCCGCGTGCGGACCGCGTGATCGCCCGCTCCACTCCAGGTCCTGGAGACGGCCTCGCTGCTGAAGGTGCGTAGGCGGGAAGGGCTGCCATATCCACGACAGGACCGCGAACAGCCAGCGCAGAACGGCGATGGGGTCGGGCTTCTCTGGGCGGCACAGTCTACTGGCGGCGCTGAATAGCCAATCCAGCGAGAACGGCCCACAACGCAGCAACAACAACGATCAGATAGAAGGGGCCTTCAAGAACGACACGTCTCGTCGGTGTGTCGAAAGCGAAGGCGCTCGCAGCGAGGCCGGCTGTCAGCATCAGCAGGGCCCAGGCCTGAACTGCTACGACGGACAAATACACAGGACCCGGACTGAGACGCATGACCCTGCGGACCCGCAACGGAACGCGCGTCCATGAGACGTTGCCGACACGCCCCGAGTCGTGCCATAGCCAGGCCATGACGTAAGTGAGGACGCCGATCAGGACTAGGGCCGAAGGCTGCAACAGGCTCTCGCGATCACTTAGTCATTCCGGCATGGCTTGGGACCGGGCCGGTCCCGATGTCGGCCCCGAAAGCGCTGTCGGTCACGAGATTCGGGGCTAGGCTGGCCGCCGTCGTCGCAGTGAACGATCGCAGGAAGCTGCCGGCGATGGATTTCACCCAATCGAAGCCGACGCCAACCTCATCGAGCAGCTTCTTGTCCCAGATAAGAGGACCTTCGTAGAAAGGACCCCCCAAGAGATTGAGTGAAGTCCAGTCCTCTTGGCACATTTGAGTAGAGGCAAAAGGGGCGCGCCTGGACAGCCGCGCGTGTGTCTAACTCGTCCCCGTCAGCTTGGGTCGGTTCTCCTCGCGCTGCACCCCGCCGTCCGCGCCGCGGAAGAGATAACCCACACCGGGCACCGTCTGGATCACGTCGCGCGGCTTGCCGTCCTGCGTGAGCTTGCGGCGCAGACGGCTCACGTTGAGCTTCACGAGGTCGCCGCCGACGTCCGCGTCGTAGCCCCACACGCCCTCGAGGATCTCCTCCTGCGTGAGCACGCGACCGGGGTTCGCCATGAAGTGGCGCAGCAGCTTGAACTCGGTCGGCGAGAGGTGCACCGGCACGTCAGCCGTCGTCACCTCGTGCGTGGCCTCGTCGAGGACGAGATCACCGGTGCGATACACGACGGGTGCCGGACGGCCGCGCGTCCGCACGGAGCGTCGGAGGATCGCCTTCACGCGCGCGACGAGCTCCTTCGGCCGGAACGGCTTGGTGATGTAGTCGTCGGCGCCGAGCTGCAGCCCGCGGAGGATGTCGCTCTCGTCCTGACGCGCTGATAGAAGGAGTACGGAGACGTGCTCGTCCACGTGGCGGATGCGCTCGAGGACGACGAAGCCGGTCAGCTTCGGAAGGTTGATGTCGAGCACCACGAGATCGGGCCGCTCGCGGCCGACGGCCTCGACGGCGGACTCGCCGTCGTACGCCCGTACGACGTCGTAACCCTCACGGCGCAGTGCATAGTCAAGGAGCTCCACCAGGTCGCGGTCGTCATCGACGACCAAGAGCTTCACTACGCGCCTGCCTCCTCAGCGATCTGTCGAGCTTTAGGGAGAGTGAAGTGTACCGAAGTACCACGGCCAACTTCACTCTCGACGCGAATGTCGCCGCCGTGAGCGATCACGATCGCACGGCAGATCGTCAGCCCGAGCCCCAGTCCGCCTGCTTGGTCGCGGACCTCGCGCGACCGGAAGAAGCGCTGGAAGAGGCGCGGCTGCTCGTCCGCCGGGATGCCGGGTCCCTGATCGGCGACGCTCACCTGGACGAAGCCGTCCCGGCCCTCGGTCGCGACGGTCACGGTCGTGTCCTCCGGCGCGTAACGGCTGGCGTTCGCGATGAGGTTGGCGAGCACCTGGGCGGTCCGGCGCGGGTCCGCCAGCACCCGGTCCGAGTCCGCGCGCAGCTTGCTCTCCAGACGCTGCTGCTTCGCGTCGAGGAGCGTCTGGGTGAAGGCCATGGCCTCCTGCAGGCAGCTCCGCACGCTCGCCGGGACGGCGCGGACCTGGAAGGTGCCGGCCTCGATGCTGCCCGCGTCGAGGAGGTTCTCGACGAGGTGCTCGAGCCGCAGGGCGCTGCGGCGGAGCGTCGAGACCATGGTCGTAAGCTGCGCCGGCGGCATCGAGAGGGCGTCGTCGACGAGGAGGTCGAGGGTCGCAGAGAGGGCCGCGATCGGGGTCCGCAGCTCGTGCGCGACCTGGAGCAGGAAGTCCTCCTTGAGGCGCAGCAGCTCGGCCTGCGCGGTGACGTCGCGGACGGTGTGAAGGATGCCCCGGTCGCCGATGGACGTGCTCACGATCTCCAGGACGCCCATGCGGTCCTCCCGCGGGAACCAGGCGCGGCGGATGTGATGCCCGTCGGTGTCCTGGACCGTCGCCGCCCCGCTGACCAGAAGGAGCTCCTCGAACTTTCGTCCCTTGAGCCGCTCCTCGCCCAGTACGCGGAACGCCGCAGGGTTCGCGCTCACGATCGCCCCGTCGGGTCCCGCGAGGATGATCCCGTCGGTGAGGGCCACGAAGGCGTCCTGGATCGCGAGAGCTTCGAATGCGCGGTCCTCGCTGCGCCGGCCAAGAGAACGGCGGCGCTCGGCGGGCCGTTCGCTCACGACGACGGGATCCGCAGGCGCACGCGCGTCCCCTGGCCCGGGCTCGAGTCGAGGGACAGCTGCGCGCCGATGAGCCGCGCCGACTCTCGCATCTGCAGGAGCCCGAGGCTACCGCGCTTCGCGTAGCTTTGGAGCACCGCCGCCACGTCGAAGCCATGGCCGTCGTCCTCGACCGACGCGACCACCGCGCCGGGCTCGTCGTACACGTCGATCGACACGTTCGCCGCACGACCGGTCTTGATCGCGTTGTTCGCCGCCTCGCGGATCACCGTGAACGCGCCGGCTTCGACCTCCGGCGAGAGGCGTCGCTGCGACTCGACGCGGCGCGCCGTGACGCGCGAGCCGTTCATCCCGTCGATCCGCTTGGCGAGCGCCTCGACGGCCGCGGGAAGGCCGCCGTCCTCGAGCGCCAGTGGGCGGAGCGCGAAGAGGATGTCGCGCAGGCCTTTCTGCGAGTCGATCAGCCGCGTGCGCAGGGCGACCAGATCGCTCATCGCGCCGTCCACGTCGGCCTTCGCGCGGCGCGACACGAGCTCGATGCTGATCGCCGCGTTCGAGAGCGTCTGCGCCACGCCGTCGTGGAGCTCGCGTGCCAGGCGGTGGCGCTCCTCCTCGACGACCTTGACCACACGCAGCCGCTCCGCCGCGAGCTCCTCCGAGAGCTGCACGTACTCGAGCGCGACGCCCGCCGACGCCGCGAGCGCTTCGATGAGCCGCTCGTCGTCCTCCTGGAAGGTGCCCTCCCGGTCGTTCACCGCCTGCAGGACGCCCAGGCGCCGCTGGTCGCGCGAGTCGATCGGCGCGACGAGCACCGAGCGGGTGCGGAACCCGCTGCGCGCGTCGACGCTCGGGTCGAAACGAGCGTCCTCGTAGGGCGCGTCGATACGCAGCAGGCGGCCGGACCGCGCGACGTCGGCGGCGAGGCTGCGCCCGTCGAGCGGGAGCCGGATCTCCTTGAGCTCGCTCTCGGTGAGCACGCGCGACCAGAGCTCGTTCTTCGCATGGTCGATGACGTACAGCGTGGCGCGCTCGCAGTCGAGCATCCGCAGCGCGGTGGCGGCGATCCGGCTCAGGACTCGGTCGATGTTCGCCTCGAGCGCGAGGTCGTGCTGGAGCTGCAGCAAGGCCTCGAGCTGCGCCGAGTCGTTCAGGTTCGCCATGCGCGGTGAATGCTAGGACGCGGAGTCGCTCTTGCCCTCGGCGATCTGGCGGACGGTGTCGAGCGTGTCGATCTCGCCGACCGGCTTGTCGGGCCGCAGGCGCACGATCCGCGGGAAGCGCATGGCGTAGCCAGAGTCGTGGCGGTCGCTGCGCTGGATCTGGTCGAACGCGACCTCGATGACCGTGTCGGGTCGCACGATGCGCGCGCGGCCCAGGTCCTTCACCGTCGTCGCGAGGAAGTGCTCGGTCATCGCGGCGATCTCCTTGTCGGTGAGCCCCGAGTACGCCTTGCCCACGACGCGGAGGCGCTCGCCGTCGCGCACCGAGAAGGTGTAGTCGGAGAGCACGCCGCGCCGCTTGCCGTGACCCCACTCGACGGCCGTCACGACGACGTCGAGCGTTCGCAGCGCGCGCTTCACCTTGAGCCACTCCATGCCGCGCCGGCCGGGCCGGTACGGCGAGCGCGGGTCCTTCACCATCAGGCCCTCGTTCCCGCGCTCGCGCGCCGCGAGGAACTCGCGATCCAACGCCGCGACCAGCTCGTCGCCGGTCGCGTCGAGCGTCGTCTGGCGTGCCAGACGCAGCGGCGCGGCGAGCGGCAGCGTCCGCAGCACTTCGTGCCGCTCCGTCAGGGGCACGTCCAGGAGACTTCGGCCGTCCCGCTCCAGGAGGTCGAACACCACGAGCGAGGCCGGCAGGCGCTCCCGCACCTCCCCGCTGACGTCCTTTCGTCCCAGGCGTGTCTGAAAGTCGGTGAACGGGACGGCGCGGTCGCCCTGGAAGGCGAGCACCTCGGCGTCGAGCACGAAGCTTCCCGGGATCGCTCTCAGTGCGTCGAGCATCTCCGGGTAGCGTCCGGTCACGCGGTCGAACGTGCGCGAGTAGAGCTCGACGCGCTCGCCGGCCTTGTGCACCTGCGCGCGCACGCCGTCGTACTTGTCCTCGACGACGTACGGCGGCGGAAAGCGCCGCGCCACCTCCACCAGATCGAGGACCGGCGTCGCGAGCATCATGCCGATCGGCGTGAAGTGCGCGAGCGTCGGCTCGTCGAGCGTGCCGTGCTTCGCGCGGAGCGCCGCCTCGCCGATGTCGCCCGTGAGCATGTTGGCCCGCGCGACGCCGTCGCGCTGGCGCTCGAAGGCCTGCGCGATGGCGTCGACCAGGAGGCCCTCACGGAGGCCGATGCGCGTCTCGCCGGAGACGATCTTCACGATGTAGCGCGCCTCGGCGGCGTCGGCGCGGCGGATGAGTGCGCGCACCAGCTCGCGCTTGTTGTTCGTGCCACGCACCGCCGCGATCCCGTCGAAGGCGGCCGCGACGTCGTCCAGCGTCAGCGGCTCACCCTGGTGGGGCGAGTCGGCGATGAGCTCGTGCGCCACGTCGCCGAGATCGGCGTGGCGCTGGTAGCTGGCGGCCATGTCATCGCCGTCCCTGCCGGACCGCTCGAGGAGGACGTCGGAGAGCGCGCTCCAGCCGACCGACAGCACGCGCTCGTCCTTCCGTGGGAACGGCGCGCCCGCGAACAGGCGGGCGGCGATGACGAGGTCGTCGTCCTCGAGACGCGCGAGGTACGCCCCGAGCAGCCGGTTCTTCTCCAGCTTCTTGGTCGTGGCGCGCACGGCGTCCGCGGTCGTGACCCAGTCGGCGAAACGTGATTTCATATGCGGGTGCTCGAGCTCATCATCGTCATCTTGGTCATCCTGTGGC
>DATEDV010000144.1:0-6828 GCA_035281485.1 Candidatus Limnocylindria bacterium
GTGTCGGGCGCGGTGAATCCCGATCACTTCGTCGTCGATCCGCGGGGCGGAGCGATCGTCGAGCGGCGCGGTCAGGTGCTCGACGATGCGCGCCTGCGCGAGCTCGCGGCGCTGGGCGCTCGTATCGAAGCGCACTTCGGCCGCCCCCAGGACATCGAGTGGGCGATCGATCGGGGCGGGTCGCTGTACGTCGTGCAGTCGCGCGACATCACGACGCTCTACCCGGTCCCCGCGACGGCGTCCGACCCGGACCGCGACCTGCGCGTGTTCTTCTCGGCGAACGTCGCGCAGGGCGTCTTTCAGCCGTTCACCCCGATGGGCCTGCAGACCTTCAGGCTCATCGGCTCGGCGGTGGCGACGATCTTCGGTCGACCGCCCGCGGATCCGGTGGCGGGGTCGCCCGTGACCGCCGTCGCCGGCATGCGGCTGTGGATCGATCTCACCGACCTCATCCGCAACCCGGCGACGCGCGAGCTGCCATCGCGCGCTCTGTCGGTCATGGAGGCGCGCAGCGCGGGACTCTTCCCGCGGCTGCTCGAGGATCCGCGTCTCGCGCCGCGCCGCGGATCGCGGCTGCGCGCCAGGCTCGCGCTGCTCCGCACCATCGTTCGTACCGGCGCGCCCCAGATCGTCATCAGGTCGCTGCTGCGACCTGATGCGACGCGCGACCGGTCGCTGCGCGAGATCGACGCGATCGTGCGCCGCGACGTCGGTCCGCTCGACACACCGGAGCAGCGGCTCGAAGCGTTCCAGCGCCTGTTCGCCACGGTGCTGCCGCGTCTGGGTCCCCGTGTGATCGCGATGGTCGGCGCGGGATTCGCCTCCTACGGCCTCGCCGGCCGGCTCCTGCGCGGCGTGGCCACCGCTGATGAGATGCGGACGGTGCTGCGCGGTCTGCCGTTCAACCCGACGACCGAGATGGACCTCGAGCTGTGGGCGCTCGCGCGCCGCCTGCGCGACGATCCGGCGTCGCGTGAGGCGCTCGCCACGCTCCCACCGGAGCAGCTCGGCGCGAGCTTCCGGCGTCGCGCGCTACCGGCCAGGCTGCAGCAGGACCTCGAAGCGTTCCTCGCCCGTTATGGTCACCGCGCGATCGCGGAGATCGACCTGGGGCTACCGCGCTGGTCGGAGGATCCGACGCACCTGCTCGGCGCCATCGCGAATTACCAGCGGCTGGACCCGACGGCCGTCGCGCCCGACGCGCAGTTCGAACGCGGCGCGCGCGATGCCGAGGCGACGGTGGAGCGGCTCGTCATGCGCGTGCACGGCCCGCGCCGGATCCTCGCGCGTGCCCTGCTCCGCCGAGTCCGCGCGCTCACCGGCGTGCGTGAGGCGCCGAAGTTCAACATCATCCGTGTGTTCGCACGCGGTCGCGCGATCCTCGCGCCCGTCGGCGAGCACCTCGCCGCCGCCGGTCGCATCGCCGCCGCGGACGACATCTGGTTCCTCACGCTGCCCGATGCGCGACGCGCACTCGCGGGCGAGGATCTCCGCGCGCTCGTCGCGGCTCGCCGTGACGAGTACGCCCGCGAGCTGCGGCGCAGGCACATCCCGCGCGTCCTGCTCTCCGACGGCACCGACGCCGAGGCCGCATTCGTGACCGCGCCGCCGGACGGCGCGATCCGCGGCAGCCCCGCGTCACCGGGGATCGCGCGCGGCACGGCGCGCGTGCTGCGCTCGCCCGTCGGCGCGCGGCTCGATCCGGGCGAGGTGCTCGTTGCCCACGCCACCGATCCGGGATGGACGCCGCTCTTCCTCACCGCCAGCGCCCTCGTGATGGAGATGGGCGGGATGATGTCGCACGGCGCGGTCGTCGCGCGCGAGTACGGCATCCCAGCTGTCGTCGGCGTCCCGAACGCGACGGAGCGCATCGCCACCGGCCGGCGGGTCGTCGTCGACGGCTCCGCCGGCACGGTCGCGATGGAGTCGAGCTAGCTTCTCTTCGCGCTGCGCGCGGCGCGCTTCGCCACGCGACTGCGGCTGCGACGCGCCGCGTTCTTGTGTATCGCGCCACGCTTGGCGGCGCGATCGAGCATGCTCGCGGCCTCAGCGACGGCCTCCTGTACCGTCTCGCCGCCTTTCTCGATCGCGGCCCGCGCCGTCTTCACGGCGCTGCGCGCCGCGGAGCGCGCGATGGTCTTGATCCCGGTGCGCTTCTGCGTTTGACGGATCCGCTTCAGTGCCGAGCGCTTCTTCTTCGCCATGGCGCCGGACGATAACCCAACCGCCCGCCGGAATCTCGTCGCATCAGCCACCGGGCGCGACAGAACCGTATCGCTTCGCTCGCTCATACTCGCGCGGTGACGATGTCCATCGCGCGGGCGTCGCTCGTCATGATCGCCGCGCTCATCGCCAGCCGCATCCTCGGCTGGCTCCGGCTCTCGGTCATCGGGGCGACGTACGGCCAGACCGCCGAGCTCGACGCGTTCTGGGCGGCGTTCCGGATCCCGGACGCGATCTTCAATCTCCTCGTCGCCGGAGCGCTCTCGTCGGCGTTCATCCCGGTGTTCGCCGGGTATCTCGCGAAGGAGCGCGAGCGCGAGGCCTGGCACGTGGCGTCGAGCGTGATGAACGTGCTCGTTCTGGCGCTGGTCGCGCTGTCAGGGGTGATGTGGCTGGCCGCGCCGTGGCTGATCCCCACGCTCACGCCGTTCCCCGACCGCGCGCAACAGGAGCTCGCGATCGAGCTGTCGCGGATCATGCTGCTCAGCCCGATCTTCATGGGGCTCTCGTCTCTGGTCACGGGCGTGCTGCAGTCGTACCGCCAGTTCCTCGCGGGCGCTCTCGCGCCGCTCGTCTACAACGGCGTCCAGATCCTGTTCGCGCTTTTCGCCGAACCGTTCATCGGCATCCATGCGCTCGCCATCGGCGTCGTCGCCGGCGCGGCCATGATGTTCCTCGTCCAGCTGCCCGAGCTCACGTTCCGCCGGACCCAGTACAAATTCGCGTTCGACGTCGGGCACTCGGGCGTGCGAGAGATCTTCGCGTTGGCGGGGCCGCGCACGCTGTCGCTCGGCGCCGTGCAGATCGTGTTCTTCGTCGACACCTTCCTGGCCTCGCAGATGGAGAACGGGGCCCTGAGCGCCCTCACCTACGCCTTCCAGCTGATGCTCCTGCCACTGGGAGTCTTCTCGATCGCCATCTCCGCAGCGGTGTTCCCGGCGCTGTCGCAGTACGCATCGCTCGGACAGGCCGCGCGCATGCGCGACGCGCTGCAGCAGGCCATCCGCTGGATCCTCTTCCTGACGCTGCCGACCGCCATCCTCATGGTCGTCCTGCGGCGGCCGATCGTGAACCTGCTGTTCCAGTACGGTGAATTCGGCGCCGAAGCGCGCGAGGCGGTCCAGGCCGCGTTCCTCTTCTATTCGCTGGGCCTCGCCGGACACGCCCTGGTCCAGATCCTCGCCCGTGCGTACTACGCGTCGCGCGACACCACGACGCCGGTCGCGCTCACGCTCATCTCGATCGGGGTCAACGTCGTGCTGGCCGTCGCGCTCGCTCCGCGCTTTGGCATCAACGGCCTCGCGCTGGCGAATTCTGTCGCGACGCTGGCCGAGGCGACCCTCCTGCTCGCTCTCCTCGCGCCGCGCGCGCGCCTGCGGCTCGTGGGCCTGGGCTACACGACCCTGAAGCAGATCACGGCTTCACTGTTCATGGGCGTCGCGATGTTCCTCTTCATCCGCTTCACGAACATCCCCTTCGATCTCGCCCTCGACCCACCCAAGCCGCTGCTGTTCGTGCAGACGCTGCTCGCCGCCGCGTTCGGGATCGGCGTCTACCTCCTCGCCGCCTGGGCGATCCGGATCGGCGAGCTGCAGGAGGTGATCGCCGTCCTGCGGGCGCGATTTCGCGCGCGAACGGTAGAGACGGCCTGAGACCGGTCTGCGGGCGCCGGGGCCGGCGGCGCCGCCGCGACGCGCGTAACGAACGCGTGCGGCGCGACGTAAGAGGAGCGCGATGAGCACGGTCGACCACGTCATCGAGACGTCCGCGCTCACGAAGCGCTACGGCGAGGTCGTGGCGGTGAACGACCTCACGCTCCGGGTCCCCCGGGGTGGGGTCTTCGGCTTCCTCGGCCCGAACGGCTCGGGCAAGACGACGACGATGGGCATGCTCCTCGGTCTGGTGCATCCGTCGTCCGGCGAGGCGCGGATCTTCGGCGACCCGGCCCGCCATCCCGCGACGCTTCGCCGCGTCGGTGCGATGGTCGAGACGCCGACCTTCTACCCATACCTCTCCGGGCGCGCGAACCTCCGCTACTTCCAGGGCATCGGCCGCCGCGGATCCCCCAAGGAGATCGATCGCCTCCTCGACCTCGTCGACCTGGGAAAGCGCGCGGACAGCAAGTTCGCGACGTACTCCCTCGGCATGAAGCAGCGCCTCGGCATCGCCTGCGCGCTCCTGGGCGACCCGGAGCTCGTCTTCCTCGACGAGCCGACCAACGGACTCGATCCCGCGGGCGTCGTCGAGGTCCGCGAGCTCATACGCGAGCTCGGGACGGATGGGCGCACCGTCGTGCTGTCCAGTCACCTGCTCGCCGAGACCGAGCTCGTCTGTGACAACGTTGCCGTGCTCTCGCGCGGACGCCTCATCGCGCAGGGGACGATCAGGGAGCTCCTGCGCGAGCAGGGCGCGCTGCGCATCCGAACGACGGATGACGCAGCGGCGCGAAACGTGCTCGCCACGCTTCCCTGGATCGAGAGCGTCGCGCAGTCCGACGGCGCTCTGCTCGTGGCAGCACCGCAGGCCCGCTCCTGGGAGATCGGACGCGCGCTCGCGGAGCGGCAGATCTACCTGAGCGAGCTCGTCGCCATACATCGCACGCTCGAGGAATTCTTCATGGAGATCACCGATACCGATCCCGCGACCGGGAGGTCTCGGACGTGATCGGCGAGATCGCCAACCTCGCGGTCTGGGAGCTCTTCAAGCTCCGCCGGCGCTGGATGGTGTGGATCCTCCTGCTCTTCGCGCTCCTCTTCGCCCAGCTCGCGGTCTGGGGCGGGTTCTTCTCGTACCGCAACCTCCAGGAAAGCGGCGGCGAGCTTGCCGTTCCTGCCTCACTGCAGCCGCAGCCGGCGCGCGCCGGTCGCACGGTGCGCTGCAACGATCTGCTCTCCGGCGATCCGGCGCGCCAGCCGACGGACCTGGACGCGCAGGTGATCGCGGGCTTCACGGCCCAGTGCCGGCAGCAGGCGACGACGCTTCCGGCTCGCCTGTCACGCTCCTACGGCACGTTCACGCTGCCGGGCAGCATCCCCAGTGCGCTCAACACCGTGCAGACCCTCGGTCTCATCCTCATGGCGATCCTCACCGCGTCGGCGATCGGCATCGACTATGGGACCGGTACGCTTCGCTCCGTCCTCACGCAGGGCACCGGGCGCTGGCCGTACCTGACCGCGAAGTTCCTGACGCTCGGCCTCCTGTGCGCGCTCGGGCTGATCGTCGCCGTCGCGAGCGTGGCCGCCAGCAGCGCGATCGCCGCCGGTCTCGCCACGGCGCCGCAGTCCGTCGGTCCCAGCGTGACGTGGTCCGACGCGGGGGTCGCGCTCTGGAAGGGCTGGGTGTCGATCCTTCCGTACATCGCGCTCACGGCGTTCGTCACCGTCGTCGCGCGATCGTCGGCGGCGGGGATGGCGATCGGCCTGGGGTACTACTTCGCGGAACAGCTCATCGTCGCGCTGCTCACGAATTTCTTCAGCTGGTTCCAGACGGTGGCCGACTTCCTTCTCGTGCGGAACATCTCGGGCTGGACGGGCAACGCCGGCGGATTCCCGGGCGCGCTGCCGGACCAGACGCACGCGATCGTCGTCCTCAGCGTGTACACGCTGCTGCTCGGCGGCGTCGCCTTCTGGCTATTCGAGAAGCGCGACGTGCAGGGTGCGACCGGGAGCGGCTAGCACCCTATCCTCGACGCGGTGTCCGATCCCCAGTCCCGCATCCGTAACTTCTGCGTGATCGCGCACGTCGATCACGGCAAGACGACGCTGTCCGATCGGCTCATCGAGCTCACCGGGACGGTCGCGCTGCGGCAGATGCGCGAGCAGCTGCTCGACTCGATGGAGCTCGAGCGCGAGCATGGCGTCACCATCAAGGCGCGCGCGGTGCGCATGGCCTGGAAGGCACGGGACGGTGAGACCTACGAGCTCAACCTCATCGACACTCCCGGTCACGTCGATTTCAACTACGAGGTCAGCCGGTCGCTCGCGGCGTGCGAGGGCGCACTGCTGCTGGTCGACGCCTCGCAGGGGATCGAGGCGCAGACGCTCGCGAACGCGTACCTCGCCGTCGAGCAGGGGCTCGCGATCATCCCGGTCATCAACAAGATCGACCTGCCGAACATCGACCTCGACGTCGTCCGCGAGGACCTCCGCTCGACCCTCGGCTTCCAGGACGACGAGATCCTCCTCGCCTCCGGGAAGACCGGCGTCGGCGTGCCCGAGCTGCTGCATGCCGTCGTCGAGGGCGTGCCGCCGCCGAGCGGCGATCCGGCCGCGCCGCTGCGGGCGCTCATCTTCGACTCGCACTACGACACGTACAAAGGCGTCGTCGCCCATGTGCGTGTCGTCGACGGGGCGCTCAGCGCGGCGGACCGCATCCTTCCGCTGGCGACACGGAAGGCGAGCGAGATGCTCGAGCTCGGCGTCTTCGCCCCGGAGCCGCGTCCCGTCGCGCGTCTGGTCGCGGGCGAGGTGGGCTACTGCGCGACGGGACTCAAGGCCGTCGCCGACTGCCGCGTCGGCGACACGCTCACGCTCGAAGCGCGCCCCGCGACCGAGCCGCTGCCGGGATATCGGCCGGCAAAGCCGATGGTCTTCGCCGGCTTCTATC